>CALHKJ010000409.1 GCA_938033975.1 uncultured Saprospiraceae bacterium
GGTTACGCCTAATGAGTCAGCTAGCTCATAAGCAAGCATAGGTTTTTCATGCAATTCTCTATTCAAGAATGGAAGATTTGGATCCTTTGCAAGATGTATGAGAATTACGAATTGTTGGTTTGTTAAACCTTGCTTTGCAACAAACTCAATATTTTTCTTTATTAGCAAAACTGCAGTTTCGTAAATTCCAAGCAGGATTGATGTTTCTAAGCTTTTTTCAATCATCTTGTAAATTTATCCTTTAGTTAATTCAAAGTTCAATTCTGTCGTAGGAATATTATTGGTTTTTGATTTTTTAATGATTTGCCAAGAGCAACCTGCTGGGCCTGTAAATAAGAATGACTCCTCTCCAAATTCATTTTTTTGAATTTCTGTTGGATTGAGGCCATGTTCTGTTACTAACTTGTGTACCATTTCAAGTTTTGCGGTGTAAAAGGAATGGAGACTGATCCCGATAGCTCCTACCACTTGATCTGCAGATTTATCTAATTTATTACCTATAGGAATAAAAAATTTAAGCTTACCGCAAATATTATTTGGGGATACAAATCCTTGATACCAATGACTATCTCCATCTTTCATCATAAAAACAGATTTGGGTCCTTTGAGCCAATCACCGTCGATTTTTGGTTCTTTTTCTGCTTTCAATCCTAGAGCTGAGCTCAGATAAGATATATTCTCCATTGAGGGCGCAGAAATAATAAAATCGTGATGAGTAAACTCACTTGTCTTTAGATTTGATTCCTTATTAATTGTACCATATCCGGGTATGTTGTATCCATATCTCTGAAAGAAAACATGGACAAAAAACTCTCCATAGGTGGCCATTTCTCTTACAGCCACCGGGCGATTGAATATTGATTTTTTTCCATCATCTAAACCAAATAAATCATCAGAGATTGGATAAGTTGGCAACCATTTACCTCCTGCCTCTCTAGCAGCTTGAAAAGTATCATAGATTCGAAAAATATCTTCGGTTTTCATTACAGCCATTCTTTGGCCGATTGTTTCGGGCGGTACATAACCAACACCCATGCTCTTAGGAGTATCCCATTTGAAAAGCCTGAGAAGGCCATGACTATCTATATTGCCATTCTGCAGTCTGTATGATTTGAATGCACTTGCATGGCCATAGATTTTCTCTGCATCTTCTTTTGACATTTCACTACTATCTCTTACTGTAAAACCAAACTCACCAAAATATTTGATCGCATAGTCTAGATCTTCAACTCCCATCATTACTTCATACAAACCAGAGATTCCTGTATCTGGAATTTCATTTTTTTGACTATTGGCTACAAAAAATAACAATAGTATTATTGATGTGATATAAATTTTTCTCATAATAAAAGGAAATTTATTTTTAAATGCAATGCTAGATTTTGACTAAAAGCTTGCCGAAATTTTCTCCTGTAAAAAGCATTTGTAATCCTGAAGGAAAATTCTCAAGTCCTTCGATGATGTGCTCTTTGGTTTTTAATTTTTCTTGATCAATCCATCCTGACATTTCCTTGACAGCGCGCGGGTATTCATGAAGGTAATCAAAAACGATTATGCCTGTGAGATAGCCTCTTGCGGTTACAATCTTCATATAATTCTTTGGCCCGTAGATTTCAGGCTTATTATATTGTGATATAGCACCGCAGATTACAACCCTAGCACCTCTTGCCAAATTCTTGAGTGCGATATCAAGCAAAGGTCCTCCGACATTGTCATAATAAACATCAATACCCGAAGTACAATATTCTTTGAGTTTGTCCTCTATATCTTCAGTTTTATAATTGATTGCATGATCAAAGCCACATTCTTCGACTAAGTAACGACACTTAGCATCTGTGCCAGCTGTCCCAATGACCTTGCACCCTTTTATCTTAGCGATTTGTCCAACAGTCGAACCTACAATACCAGCTGCTCCTGATACTAGTACCGTTTGACCAGCTTCAGGTTTTCCTTTTTCTAATAGTCCAAAATATGCAGTCATCCCAGGCATGCCTAAGATTCCTAAGTGCAAGGAAAGTGATTCTTTAAGATCAGGAATTTTACTAAGGCCTTTGCCATTTGAAATTACATATTTCTGAGTTCCCAAAATACCAGAAACGTGCAAACCTATTGGGTAGTCTGCATTTTTACTCTCTATAATTTTACCGGCAGAAAAAGATCTCATTACCTCTCCAAGCTCTACCCCTTTGATGTAAGTTGTTCCCTCGTTCATCCAACCACGCATGGCTGGATCGACAGAAATATATTCTAATTCAATTAATACTTCTCCTTCTGCTATTGGCCTCATAGGTTTTTCTATGAGCTCAAAATCATCGGGCTTCACCATCCCTTGCGGTCTTTGTCGCAGAGTTATAATCTTATTAATCATTTTACAAGTTAAATAATAGTTGTTAACTATTTTAGTTAACTTACTAAATAATTAATTTATTTAACTAGTTTATAATTTATTTCAGTAGGTAAAATATGCAGTCAAACCATATAGAAGTTCAAGGCAAAAACATTCATTTCTTAAGTGATGGAAAGGGGCCTGTGATTCTATTGTTTCATGCCTCTCCTATGTCGAGCAGCACCTTGATCCCACTTATTAAATTGTTATCAAATGACTTTACAGTCCTTGCTATCGATACACCAGGCTATGGTCAATCAGAAAAACCTAATACTCAACCAACACAAATTAATTTCTACTCTAATCTGATTTCCAGTTTACTTGAAAAACTAGCCTTACAAAAAGTCGCCATATATGGGACTGCCACAGGAGCACAAATTGCAATAAGATTTGGTATTGATCATCCTGAGAAAACCGCTCAACTATTTTTAGACAATGTTGCACACTTCGATGATGATGAAAGAAAAGAAATAGTAGATGCATACTTTCCTGATTTTAAACCCCAAAAAGATGGAAGTCATTTATCAGCCATTTGGGAAAATGTTGTACAATTATTTAATTATTTCCCTTGGTGCTTTCAGGAGGAAAAATACAAACTATCTAACCCAGCACCACCTTTGGATGTACTCAAAATGATCTTCATAGAATATCTAAAGGCTGGACCAGAATACGATTGGGCTTATCGCCTGGCCTTTGAGCACGAGAAACTACAAAATATGCTTCAGTTGAAAATTCCAACACATATATTTCGATGGGAATCTAGCATTATCAAACCATATAGTGATAGACTCTTTGATGAGCCGCTTCCAAAAAATATAAGCTCTGAAATTATCGCAAAGACAGCTCCACGTTATGACTCCATGGCACAAACTATAATCAATTCTTATCAAGATGGATCACTGAGCTGGGATAAGAGCCAAACACGAGAATCTTTGGAAAACCCCTTCAACTCTTCAACACCAAATATAGCTGCAGACTTTCCATCAATTGATAAGGATGGGAAACAACTGCTAACTGCTTGGAACATGCTAGATCAATTGCACTTTACCAGCAATGTGGTCGACAAGAATAATATATTTTTGAAATGGATATCAAAGAACAAATAGTCTAGGTGATTTAGCAATATGAAAAATAAACAATTTGTCATTAATCAGATCTCTTCAGATATAGATATTGCTACAGATATTCTTGTTTCAGAAGTACAGAAACCCAAGGAAAACCAAGTGCTGGTCAAAAACAATTACGTAGGAATTAATGCAGTGTACGACAGAGAAATGTATAAAGGCAAGGTTCCATACATTCAGATGAGCTTTCCATATGTATTTGGAGTGGAGAGTGTTGGTCAGGTTATAGAATGTGGCTCTCAGGTCAATAAACATTGGCTTGGAAAATCGGTTAGCATTTTAAAAGTCGGCAGTGCATATCAAGAATATTGCTGCATAGACGTAGAGCATCTTGTTGAAATACCAGAAGCTACTGCTGAATATTTGACCATCAATCCAACGGGCGTTTCTGCACATTTGGCTTTACAAGAAACAGCACAACTCCAATCAGGAGACACGGTGGTTGTTAGTGCTGCAGCAGGAGGACTCGGTCACATTTTAGTTCAACTTTGTAAAAAATTGGATTGTCATGTACTTGCAATCTGCGGAGGACCAGAAAAGAAATCATTTTTGGAGAGCCTAGACTCATGTGATAGGATTATAGATTACAAAAATGAATCCATAAGCAAGGTTATAAATAATGAATACAAAAATAAAATTGATGTTGGTTTTGATTCT
>CALHKJ010000410.1 GCA_938033975.1 uncultured Saprospiraceae bacterium
TTTTATCTGTCCATTATGATTTGACTCATGTTCGGCTACATGAAACCATTTACAATAATTGTTGGTAGGGCTTCCCCAGAACTGAGTATCGACAATTTCCAACCAGCTATCATCGTAGGTCGCCAATTCTTTTAAAGAAAATTCCCTACAAGCTGCTAATTTGTCAAGGTAATAATCTAGCTCCTTTCCTTTGAATGTTTCTCTGCCGGCATCGCCAAGATTAGAAGCTGCTTGATACATTGTATCTTCAATTCTTCCTGGCTCAAAATGTTTTCCATCAACAAAAGTATTCTCTTGATAAAATCTTTCTGTTGCAACTAGGTGCATCAACATAGCACCTATAGAATTAGAATTATCATCGTGTAAGTAGTCAAGATCTTTTTGTGACATTCCATAAACTGGCATAAGCATGGTATTTCTCATCCAATTCATCATTGAAACTAATGTTCCAATCTCAGGTGTATATCCTTCTTTTGGTCCAACAATATTGATTCCTTCAATGGTTTGTTGAGGAAATTTTGTTGCCATAATATTTTTAGGCATTGAAATGATTGTACCTGCACCAACTGTAAGTGCGGCCGATTTTTTAATGAAGTTTCTTCTACTTTTCATAATGATTTTAGAATTGTGTGATTTATAGCTATAAACGAATTTAGAAGTATATAAATTATGCTAAAACATCAAGAGTCAGAAGTCAGAAGTCAAAACTCTTATTTCCCCTTCTCCTCCTCCAAAGCATCCCAATATTCCACAGCTCTTCTCGTGTGTGGAATACAAATTGAACCGCCGACCAAATTGGCTATTGAGAAAACTTCAAACATTTCTTCTTCAGTTGTACCCAATTCATGTGCTGTGCCAATGTGATATTTGATGCAATCATCACATCTTAAAACCATCGATGCTACTAAGCCAAGTAGTTCTTTGGTTTTGGCGTCGAGAGCACCTTCGACATAGGTTTGATTATCTAGGCTAAAGAATCTCTTCAAGACCTTGTTGTCTTGACTTAGAATTCTATCGTTCATTTTCTTTCTGTAGTCATTGAATTCTTGAATCATAATTTTAATTTTTTATACTTTACCTCTGTGCTTTAATCGCCACATGGAGTGTAGCATTCTGAAAGGCAATAGAAAACTTGTTATAAAGGCACTTGCTCCAAAAAAACTCATCTGAGCTTTTATATATTTTCCCAATGAAGATTGTTCTTTTGTTGGAACCTCATCCAAGATGGTATTGACGCCTTCTTCATCCAAAAACCTTTGAAAGTCCCACAGGTTATCCACACAATAAAATAAGATTGGAATCACTGCAAATATAGCAATCGTCTTAAACCATTTTGAGTGAGAAAACCAATGATGCTTTGTCAAAAAAATGAATCTTGTAAAAGTTATAAAGAGAAGAATGAATGCTATGTTCTCAATATAAAATGGATAAGAATCGCCGACCTTAGAATATACTGGCAACAATACCATAACAATAATGATGGCAGTGATAATCCAACTTATAACCGAAAAGCTCCACTTGTTATTCATGCGTTTTTGACTTAGTGCGAATATATATCAATGTATTGATATTGGCGATTACAAATTCCAATTATCTAAGCGATAATTTATTTTTAGCAAATAGCAAAGCTTGAAATATTCCTCTTACAGCCAGGAATATCATCAAAGCAATCCATATGGCTTTCTCTGAAGTATAGGGTAGTAAAGTATAATAAACCAGCAGGTACACGATAAGTGATGCAATCATGGCATTTCGCATCGAAACACTTGCAGTCAATCCAATGTAAACACCATCCCAAATGTAACAAGCAAATGCCGCTATTGGGAAAGCTGCCATCCAGTATTTATAATCCAAAGATGCTTGAATGACTTCCTCTTGATCAGTGAATAAATGAATGAGATCTAAATATGCAAACAAGAAATAGGCACTAAAAATCATTGCTAAAATAAAACCCCATTGGAAGGCTAACTTGATGGATCGATAAGTTTTTCTTTCATCTTGCGCACCTAGGTATTTACCAACCATGCTTTCTGCAGCATAAGCAAATCCATCTACACCATAGGACATCCAATTTAAAAACTGTTGTAACACAACATTTACCGCAAGGACAATCTCACCAGCTTCTGCACTTTTACTATAAAAGAATCCAAATGCAAAGGTCAAACAAATAGTCCGGAGAAAAATGTCTCCATTTATTTTCAAAAACTTTGAGAAACTAGCAACTTGTTTCCATTGCTTAGTGACATAAGATTTTAAATTTGAGTATTTCCACAAAAACAAAATCACTGCAACGGCAAGTCCAAGATATTGTGCGATAACTGTCCCCAGTGCAACCCCTTGGATCCCCCAGTCTAAATATTTTACCAGATATATACTTATGAGCATATTGGCCACATTTACCGTAAGGGTTATAAAAAGAGGGTAGAAAGCATTCTGCATCCCAAAGTACCATCCTGTGATTACATAAATTAAAAGTGATGCAGGAGCAGCCCAAATTCGAATCCTAAAATATTCTGCGACCAGTTCCGCCTGATTTCCTTCCATATTGAATGCCAATATGGAAATATGTTCTATTGGACGCATCAGAAGAAGAAGTAAAATCGAGATAATGATGGCAAGAAATCCTGCTCTTAAAAAGGTATGAATTTGTTCTTTAGGATCTTTTGCACCAAATGCTTGAGCCGTCATACCAGTCGTTCCCATTCGTAGAAAGCCAAAATTCCAATAAATAAAATTGAAAATCATGCCTCCGACGCCTACAGCGCCAAGGTGGCTCGCAGACAAATTACCCATTAAAACTGTATCAACTGTCGATAATAAGGGGATTGAAATGTTACTGAGTATGTTAGGAACGGCGAGTCTCAGGATTTCTTTGTTCATAAAGAACTTTGTATTGCTTATTTACATTGATTATTAATATCTTGCATATGATTTCCAGCCTGCTTGTGATCTAACAAGTAATTATAACCGCAAGGTATCTTTTAGTATAACAATGAGCAAAATTAAGGTAGGTATATTTTTTGGTGGTTCCTCTAGGGAACGTGAAATATCCTTTGCAGGAGGAAGGACTGTTTTTGACAATTTGGACAAAAGCATTTTTGAGGCTATTCCGATTTTTGTAGATAGTCATCACCAACTTGCAGTACTCGATTGGGAATATGTTTACAAAGGAACAATACGAGACTTTTATCCACCGATTCATAAGATTCCCAAAAGCAAATATGGCTTTCAAATTTATCTTGAAAGCTTACCAGAAGCAGATCATAAGGACATCATCAATTCAGTAGGTCAACAGATTATGATTGAGGACTTGAAAGATCTTATTGATGTAGCATTTCTTGCACTGCATGGAAGTGGAGGAGAAGATGGACAATTGCAAGGGCTTTTAGAATTTTTAAAAATTCCTTATACGGGAAGTGGTATTTTTCCTTCGGCATTAGGTATTAATAAATCGATCCAAAAACAGTGGATGAAAACGGCTGGCTATGATGTGCCGAATTCATTTGTGATTACCAAAGAAGATTGGAAAGATCAAGAAGCTTGTCTTGAACAAGCAAAAAATGAAATTGGATTTCCTCTTGTTGTTAGACCAGCAAATCAAGGTTCGTCAATAGGTGTTTCCATTGTTAAAGAGGCAAACATGTCCTCATTTGCGGAGGCGATCAATCTTGGATTTTTTGAACATAGATTGACTAAGCAAGAATGGGATGCAGCTTCTGATGATAACAAGATTAAAATAATCTCAGAGCTTGGTGATATAAAAGCTGGATTAGGATTTCCATTGTACGCAGGAGATACTTTGATTTTTCATCCTGATGAGTTATATCAAAAAGTGAAGGATGTGCTTTTTGTCTATGATGAAATAATTTTGAAAGCAGAGCAAAGTGAGAACGAGGTTTTGATCGAGTCGTTTATTGACGGTCGCGAATTTTCATGTATAGTTATGCGCAAAGAAGATGGAAGTTGTATCGCTCTGCCACCTACAGAAATTATCAAGGGTCAAGAAGTTTATGATTATCGTTCAAAATATTTACCAGGGCTGAGCAGGAAGTTGACTCCGATCGACCTTTCGGTAAATGAGATTGAGACTATCCAGAAAGAATGTATGCGTTTGTTTGAGATGTTTCGTTTTGACACATACGCACGTATAGATGGGTTTTATACAGAAGACAAAACGATTTTCTTAAATGATCCCAATACTACCTCAGGGATGATGCCATCCTCTTTCTTTTTTCATCAAGCCGCCGAACTAGGTTTAAATCCTTCACAGTTTCTGAGTTACATAATTAGAATTTCTTTGCAAGAAAGATTGGCGGATGGAATTCCTGCTGCAAAGCTTCAACCACTGATTGAAAAATTTGACAAGCATCATCAAAATAAAAATGCTGGATCAAAACAAAAGAAAAAGATAGGAGTGATCTTTGGTGGCTATTCTTCAGAAAGGCATATCTCGGTAGAGAGTGGAAGAAATATTTATGAAAAATTAGCTAGCTCCGAAAAGTATCAACCAATTCCAATCTTTTTGATTGGCGATGCCAACAAATTTGAACTGTACCAGATCCCAATTAATCTACTTTTGAAAGATAATGCAGATGATATTAAGGATAAGATTCTACATTTCAAGATGCATCCTCTTGTGGAAAAATTGAAATCTGACAATGTTGATATTCTGAATAAGTATGTTGGTTATGATACTATAGATAAACCAGTCCAAATAACTTTAGAGCAATTATCAAAAAGTGTTGATTCTGTTTTTATTGCTTTACACGGACGTCCAGGTGAAGATGGTACTCTGCAGGAAAAGTTAAATCAACATGGTATTCCTTTTAATGGATCGCAGCCTTCAAGTTCGTCCATTACAATAGATAAATACAAAACGTTACAGCTCCTTAAGGAACATGGATTTACAGTTGCAAAGCAACACTTGATTTTTAAAGAGAATTATCTAAAAGATAAGCTTGCAGCTAAAAAGGAAATTCTTGAGTTATTTAACTATCCATTCATTATGAAACCTGTTGATGATGGCTGTTCATCTGCAGTTGCTATCATCAAAAATGAAGACATCCTTGATAAGTATTTAGTAGGAATTTTTAGAGAAGATGATCTAGATAATTCATGGCGTGAAGTTTTGTCTCTAAAGCACAATGAAGAATTTCCTTCAAAAAATTTCGTTTTAATTGAGGAACTGATTCATGCCAATGGAGCAGAACAATTTATGGAAGTGACAGGAGGTCTATTGACCCATCATGGAGAAAATGGGGTCAAATATGAACTATTTGAACCATCTGAGGCTTTATCATCAGGAGATATCTTGAGTCTTGAAGAGAAGTTTTTAGCTGGTCAAGGACAGAATATTACACCTGCTAGATTTGGAACTATTTCCATGGGTTATAAAGAGATTGCGACTAAAGTAAAAGAAGATCTCGGGAAGGCAGCCAAAATTTTAGGTATTACAGGATATGCAAGAATAGACGCCTTTGTCCGAGTTTATTCGGATGGAAAGGTAGAAACAATCATTATAGAAGCCAATTCCCTTCCTGGAATGACTCCAGCAACATGTATTTTTCATCAATGTGCCATCAATGGCTACAAACCTTATGAATTTATTGATGAAATTATGACCTTTGCTGACAGTCATTCAGAATTAAGTGTGGAAGACTGACAAATTGAAAAATTGTAAGATTTGACTATTAAGAAATTTTTATTCCAATTATTGTTGATGGCTATTGTACTTATTGCAATAGTCTTGATAACTCTATTTTGGTTACGAAGTTATACCAACCACGGACAACAACTTGAGTTGCCTGACTATGTAGGAATCAAATTTGATTCTGCTCAAAAGGATGCCGAGGATAAAACCTTCAACATGATCGTCAAAGATTCTGTGCATCGAGTTGGGATAAAAGGAGGAGAGATCCTTGATCAACTTCCAGTTGCTTATTCTAAAGTTAAGGAAGGGAGAACTGTATATGTAACAGTTGCCAAGTACAATGCAGATCTTATAAAGCTTGAAGATATGCCGATGTTGTATGGAGAGAAGTATGAAGATAAAAAGCAAGAACTTGGATATCTTGATATTACCACTGAGATAAAAGATTACCAATATGATACGGGTGATCCCGATCATATTCTTGAAGTTTGGCAAGATGGAAAACAGATAGTTGGGAGAAACATGAAGGGTAAAGGTGTTACAGTACCTAAAGGTGGAAAACTAAGTTTTGTGCTTTCTAAAAGTAGAGGAGGTTTCCTTGATGTTCCAGATTTGAAATGTATGCAAGTGAATGGTGCAGAATTTGTTCTAAGCGCTCAAAACCTAAATATTGGAAATATTTCTCAAGAAGGAACCATAGACAATGAAGGGAGTGCTTGGATAATAAGACAGTACCCAGCATACACCTTCGGAGCAAAAATTGAAATGGAATCACCAATTGATATCACAATTAGTAGCACCAAGCCAAGTTATTGTAATTAGTAGTTATTATAAAAGACCAATTCAAGTATACATAAGATGGAAGATATAAACGTAAGCCAACTCAAGGAAAAAATCGATAAGGGAGAAGATTTCTACTTTATAGATGTAAGAGAAGTGTATGAATATGAAGCAGATAACTTAGAAGCTATAAATATCCCCTTGGGCGAAATTCCAAGTAAGATCGAAGAGCTTCGTGCTTTGAATGCAAAAGAAATAATTATTCACTGCCGATCAGGAGCACGTTCAGGTACTGCAAAAAAGTTTTTGGAGCAAGCGGGATTTAAAAACGTGAGAAATGTACTTGGGGGGATATTAGACTGGAATGAAAAATTCGGAAAGAAATAGTTACTTATTTAAGATTAGTAGTCTAAAGAGTAATAATAAACATTAACAGCGAAAGCACCAGAAGGTAATCTGAATTGAATACCTTCTTTTTTTTGTCCACAATCGAATAAACTTTAAACCAATCTGTCTAAAATTTATTTTTCCACATCATAGATTCTACCGGTTTGGTAGTTCGTGCATTGTACTTGGCATTTGGTTTTTTGTTGTAGTAATTTTCAATTTCCCCATCAACCAAAAAGTAAATCAATTGGCCAATAGGCATTCCTGCATATATTCTTACAGGTTGCACACAAGAAATTTCTAAAGTCCAAGTATTACAAAAACCAACATCACCTTTTCCCGCAGTTGCATGTATATCAATTCCTAATCTACCAATACTAGATTTGCCTTCAAGGAAAGGAACAGAATTATGTGTTTCTGTATATTCTTCAGTTACACCCAAATACAGCGTTCCAGGTTGGATCACAAAGCCTTCTTCAGGAATGATGATTTCTTTTATTGTATTGTGCTTCTTGGCATCCAGCTCACGATTTTCGTACACAGCGAGATATTTACTCAAGTGCACATCATAAGAGTTTGTCCCTAATTTATCGCGATTAAACGGCTCGATGACGATTTCTTTGGATTCAATTGCTTCCAAAATCTTTTTATCAGTAAGAATCATTGGTTTTACTTCTGTTAAGCTGCAAATTTACCATTTGATTTTAGCTATTGGCTATCTAGTAACGTAATTTTACTCTTCTCCACAATTTAAATTGAATGATTGACTATAATAAGAACTATCTCAAAGCCTATGAGCTGCTCAACGAAAAGCAAAAAGAAGCGGTACATCAAATAGATGGCCCTGTAATGGTCGTTGCCGGTCCAGGTACTGGTAAGACTCAATTACTTGCAGCACGGATTGGATACATACTACAAAATACCGACACCAAGGCTCATAATATTTTATGCCTCACCTTTACCGATGCAGGTGTAATAGCTATGCGTAAGCGACTCCTTAGCTTTATTGGACCCGAAGCATACAATGTCAATATTTATACCTACCATAGTTTTTGTAACATGGTGATCCAAGACAACATAGAGCAATTTGGTAACTACCTTGAACTAACCAAGATCTCAGACCTAGAAAGGGTAGATGCATTTCAAGATTTGATCGATGGCTTTGATAACAAACATCCACTCAAAAAATTTAAGGGAGATATCTATAGAGGTTGGGAAAAATATTCCAAGCTTTTTAAGACCATGAAAGCGGAAGATTGGGATGCCAAACAAATGCAGGATGCAGTAGATGCATTAAGAGAGAAGTTGATGAACGATCCTGATTGGAAATACAAAAGAGCATATACCAATAAAAAGACAGGTATAAAATATGCAAAAGGAGATCCGAAAGTGCCAGCGATTGATAAAGAAGTGGAAAGCTTTAGCAATCTTATCGCTGCCGCAAATGAATTTGAGAACTTCGAAAATATCATGGAAAAAATAATGCGCTATGATTATGAAGATATGATTCTTTGGGTCTTAGATAAATTTGGAAGCAACGAAGAACTTCTACTTAAATATCAAGAACGTTACGAATACTTTTTGATTGATGAATATCAGGATACCAATGGAAGCCAAAATAAATTGATCTATCAACTGGCAAATTATTGGGATCAACCCAACTTATTTGTTGTAGGAGATGATGACCAATCTATTTTCAGATTTCAAGGAGCTAATATGTCCAACATTGTGGACTTTAAAAATAAATTTGCACCCAAAACCATAATACTAGAAAATAATTACCGATCTGGTCAAGGGATACTCGACAAGTCAACTCAGCTTATAAATAACAATGTAGAAAGACTGGTCAATGAAGATGAAGGCATTGAAAAAAAATTGATTGAAAGTGGGGCAGAGAAAGAAGCAAGTATCATCTCAATTACAAAGTATCACAATGTGGTGCATGAAGAGAAAGCCATCATCAACAAAATCATCAAACTAAAAGAAGAGGGCTATCCGCTAGAGTACCTTGCAGTTATTTATAGAAAGCATAAAAACGTTGAGAACATCATCAAATATCTTGAGATCAACGATGTACCACTCAATGTTAAAAGGAAAATCAATATTTTAGAAATGCCATCCGTGCAGCAATTGATTTCCTTGCTAGACTATATCGCCAAAGAGACTGACAAATCTTACTCAGCCGATCATAAATTGTTTGAGATTCTTCACTTCAAATATTTCGAAATCACTCCTAGAGAAATTGCAAAGATCAGTATCAAACTTGATGAGGATCGAAAAAGAGTGTTTAGTCATAATAGGACGAAAGCTGAAGACGAACCTCGTAAGTACGAAAAAAAATGGCGAGACGTTTTGGCAGATAAAAAGTGGCTGGAGGAAAATGGAATTGAAGAAATAGAACAGATTCAAAATTTTGCGAGACATATCGAATCATGGATCAAAGATGAATCAAATCACACCATTCAGGTCCTATTGGAAAAAATCCTGACAGATAGCACCATGCTAGATGATATCCTTTCAGGTCCTAACTCAACTTTCATGTTGCAGGTTGTCAATACCTTCTTTGAGTTCTTAAAGTCAGAGATGACCATCAAACCAAAATTGAAGTTGAAGGAATTTATTTCGATTATTGAAAAAATGGAGAAGAATCGTTTGACAATTTCTTTTGAGCGGATCGTGCATGCCAATCATGGAGTGAATTTTATAACGGCTCACTCCGCAAAAGGCTTAGAGTTTAAGAAGGTATTTATCATTCGCTGTGAGCAAGATAACTGGGTAGACAAGCGAAATTATAATTACGAATACAAATACCCAACGACACTTGTCGATGCATCTGATAAAAGTGATGTGGAGGATGATCGACGTTTGTTTTTCGTAGCCATGACACGAGCGGAAGACGAATTGCATATTTCCTACCCAGCAGCTACTGAAGATGGTAAAGAAAAGGAAAGATCAATCTTCATAGAAGAAATACGTGACGAAAATCTTGATATACAAGAGCTCTCTTTAGAAGATGATGAAATCATTAGATACAAAGCAGAGTTACTGAAATTCCGACAAGGAAAGGTACAGTTGATTGATAATGACCTGATCGATAAAGTCCTTGACAATTATGTGATGAGTGTCACCAACCTTAATAAATACATCAGCTGTCCAATAAGCTTTTATTACGAAGTTATTTTGAGAGTTCCTCAGGCAAGATCACCATATCTTGGTTATGGAAATGCAATCCATGGTACCTTGCATCAATTATTTTTGGATATAGAAAATGCACCTGAAAGATTGGTGCCGCCATTTGATATTGTCTTAGAAAGATATCAAAAAGAGTTGGATAAATTTAGGCAGCACTTTACTGAAAAAGAATATGATAATCACCTTGCACTTGGTAAGGAAGTTTTGAAAAGTTACTATGATGCCAATGAAAGCTCATGGTCTACTCCTAGAAAATATGAGTTGGAGTATAAAGTGAGGAATGTAGAACATCAAGGAATTCCAATCAAAGGAGATATTGATAAGATCGTATATCATGATGATCACTTTTTTGTAGTGGATTATAAAACGGGTAAGTGGAAGTCAGACAAATTCCGAGTACCAGTAGATGGAAAAACAGCAGGGGATTATTGGAGACAGATCATTTTCTATAAAATTTTGATTGATGCCGATCCACATTTCACAAGCGCAATGCAGTATGGCCTTATCGATTTTGTTGAGCCTCAAGATGGGCAATACAAATCCAAAAAAATAGAAGTATCAACTTTTGATTATGATTTTGTCTCTGAAGAAATCAAGAATACTTATAAATCGATTCACAACCACGAATTCACTGAGGGCTGTGGGGAAGAAACTTGCAGATGGTGTAACTTTGTTGCAGATCACTTAACAGCAGAATAATGAAATGGCTTCATCTTATCACCGTATTTATCTTTGGTAGTTTCATTTATGTCAATGCCAATGACCATGATTTTCTAAAGTGGGCATTAATTTATTTACCAATGGTCATCATCGCTATTTTGGCCATATCAAAGAAAATCAATAGTAACATTATTTTGCTCTATGCAGCTGCCTTGATAATTTATTTAGTAGTCAACCTAGAAGACTATGCAAAGTGGTCTGCCGATGGTGCTCCATCTATGTTTGATTTGGAGTCCGCCAACGTGGAAGTAGTCAGAGAATTTTTTGGCGTCTTGATTACTTTGCTGACAGCATTGGCTTACTGGTTTGGTATTCGACGAAAGCCAAAAACCAAATGAAATTATTTAGCAATAAATTCTTTAAAGTTATCTAGAACAGATTTTCCTCCGTCTCGATTGAGGTATAAAAATTCTCCTTCTTTACCCATAATTTCATATCTAGGAATATTGTAAAGCTGGTAAGATTCGCGTAGTTCAGATTGAGGAATTATACCATGTTTTCCTTCTATTTTCAATTTCGATACGGCATCTTTCCAATTCTGCTCATTCTTGTCAATAGAAATATTCAATAGAACAACACCTGCATCTGCCATCTCTTTTCTGATGTCTGCATATTTTTCAAATCCTTGAATACAAGGCCCACACCAACTTGCCCAAAATGAAATATAAACAACCTCCCCTTTGTAATCGAATAATTGGACTTTCTGACCGGAGTCAGTTGTAAACTCAAAATTGGGAGCATGTGTACCAGCACTATCTTCCTCAACTATGGTATTGTATTGAGCCATACCGACTTGACAAGCAACTAAGAAGAGGACAATTATAAAGTATCTCATATTTTCATTTTCATTTTCCCAACCTACGCACGTCTTCGGCGAACAGGCATTTTAATTTTAATTTCCATTTTTATTTTCATTCCTTAGTTGGTCTTAACCACCTTCTCAAATACCTTCGACTGCGATCTTGGATTTGTAATCTCAATCAAATAAGTTCCAGCACTAAACATTTTCATGTCAACTTTATGAAGAGCATCAATCTTCGAACTTGATTGATGGATTGTTTGTCCATACATATTGATGACCTTAATTTCTAATTCTATGTTCTTGTCTTTTTCGATATAGACTTCAGCACTTGTAGGATTAGGATACAGAATTAGCTTGATACCATCAAGTTCATGCACATCACTAAGGTCAGCTCCATCACAATCTTCATCAATATCATTGTCTAGAATTTCTACAGCACCCGGATAAATGTCAGCATTGTTGTCATCACAATCCACATCTGAATTGAAACCATCTCCGTCCACATCAATCATTTGAGCAATCCCATCGCAGTCCTCATCTATTTCATTATTAACAATCTCAGTCGCATCAGGATTGATATTACCATCAGTATCGTTGCAATCTATATCCGAGTTAAAACCATCATTATCATTGTCTATCATTATTGCTTCGCCATCGCAGTCCTCATCAATATCATTGTTTGGAATTTCATCAGCTCCAGGATTTACCTCGGCATTATTATCATCGCAATCTTGATCTGAGCTAAAGCCATCATTGTCATTGTCAATAAAAGCATCAGCACCGTTGCAATCCTCATCAATACCATTCATGGGAATTTCTTCTGCTCCTGGATTGATGTCTGCATTGCTGTCATCGCAATCGTCATCTGAGTTAAATCCATCACCATCATTGTCAATCATCTGAGCTATACCATCACAATTTTCATCTATATTATTGTTTATAATTTCTTCTACGCTTGGATTGATGTCTGCATTATTATCGTCACAATCATCATCAGAGTTAAATCCATCCCCATCGTCATCAATTATTAAAACTACACCATCACAATTTTCATCAACACCATTATTTACAATTTCTTGAGCACTTGGATTGACAGCAGCATTGTTGTCATCACAATCGTCATCAGAGTTAAATCCATCCCCATCATTGTCAATGACAAGTGCTATACCATCACAATTTTCATCAATATTATTATTGGCAATTTCTTCTGCACCGGGATTAATAGCAGCATTGTTGTCGTCGCAATCGTCATCTGAGTTAAAGCCATCACCATCATCGTCAATAATTAGCGCTACGCCATCACAATTTTCATCAACACCATTATTTGCAACTTCTTGTGCACTTGGATTGACAGCTGGATTGTTGTCATCACAATCATCGTCAGAATTAAATCCATCGCCATCATTATCAATGACTAGAGCTATACCATCGCAATTTTCATCAACACCATTATTTGCAATTTCAGCTGCACCAGGATTGATTGCTGAATTGTTGTCATCACAATCATCGTCCGAGTTGAATCCGTCTTCATCCATGTCAATCATAGCGATGATACCATCACAATTTTCATCTATACTGTTATTTACAATTTCTACAGCATTAGGATTTATGTTTGGATCATCATCGTTGCAATCTACATCTGAAAGGAATCCATCATTGTCGTTGTCAACAATCACAGAGATAATGTCTATCATTTTAAAGTTGTTAGAGTAGGAGAGACAGTTTCCTCCAACTAACAATTCATTTATCGATTGACCAATCCATGAGTTTGGATCTGTATTTGTTTCATATTGAACCCCAAATACTTCCATGAGTCCTCCACTGGCGTTTGTAAAATCTCCTGTTTGAGATACAGCTTCTACAATTTCATTTGATTTGCGAATCAAGACATAGGTATATGCTGTATTAGGCGTCAATGCTATGTCACTTGCGAAAGTAAACCCAGGACCGTTAAAGTCAAAATTGACAGTGACGGGATTATTAAAAAACGTAACTGCTGCTAGGTATTTTCTGCATTGCTCAAGAGAAACAGTAATGATATTAGTGGAAGTAGTAGAAGTCGTACCAGGTGCCAATGGATCTTCGCTTGCATTGGAAGCAATGAAGCTCGGACATGGGTTATTTGGGTTATACAATTCTGCATCAAAAATGTAGTAAAGCATAAAATCTTCACTCTGATTATTGATGATATAATTCCCAGATTTTGTCACTTCAAACTCAAAGTATTCATGAGGCGTTGAGACTGGATTTCCAGAAGGGAATACAATCTGCTGACACATGCCATTGACTCCATTTCTAACAGTCCTTGCTTCCTCATCATTTGCTGATACGCTCATTTGTATATTATCCACAACATTACCAAAACTAAAGTCCATATTTAAATTCAATGATGGATCGCCTTGGTTGACAATCAAGCTTGCATCGTCACATATGTTTGAAAACAAGCCTACACAATTTGAGTTGATAGTAAATGCCTTACTGATTTGGAAAAAACTAAAGCAGCTGTGATCGCTACATTCTATTTTGATGATTGCCTCATCTGTATTCGGGAGGGCCACCGGAAAATTATATAAATAGGATTGTGCAGCATATTCCACATTTTGAGCAATAGGAATTGAGAAACTAAGTCCACCATCAATCGATAGAGATATGTCTACCATACTGCAAAGATTTTGACTTCCTCCAGTACTCCAATTTATCATAAAATCTTGGCCTGCATTTATTGTTTCATTTTGTGCTGGCGAGTTCACATTAAAGGGACCGCTTGAAGACACAGCAACTGTTAACTCTTCGATAGCAAAAGCACCTCCTTCCGGATTATTATCTCTTACTGTCAATCTAAAATTTAAATCTCTTGCTATACTAGGCAATACTTCAAAAGGATCATTGGTGAAAGATACCAAAGTGCTTAACTGCGGAAAATACCTTTCTGGAATACTAGAAGGAGGGAAGCTCCTAAAGTTTGGACCTGTTTGATTCGTTGCTACCTGATTACCTATTTGACCTTGAGTCGGAGTACCTGGACCATCTTCATCATATTGTTCCCATACATAAGTAAGATTATCACCATCAATATCAGTTCCATCTCCTCTCAATCTAAATGGTGTGTTATTTGGTATCTCATAATTATCGACGTCACACGGATTGACGATAACTGTCGGGATATTATTTCCGGTAGTAATTGTTCCATGACATCCATCATTTAGCATATGGTCGCGCATGGAATACAAATTATCCACATGAAAGTAATTGTCGGCTTCAGCAAAGGATGCTATATTCTGCCCAGTGCCACAAATACCATTGTAGGACATAATAGTTGTACCACTTCCTATTTCATAGGCATGATCTTCTGAGATAAAATCTTCACATGATCCGCCACTTCCGTTAAATGTATGACTTGCTCCACATTGATGGCCTATCTCATGTGCAAGAAGTTGGATCCAAACATTGGATTGATTTTGAAAACCACCTGACCAACCATTGGCTTTGGCAATTGTTCCATCAAAGTTATCGTTGTTACATAATGACCTTACACGTGCTAATCCTCCAGATTGCCAACCCGAAAATTCTGGTGTATTATGAAGGACATGACCTATGTCGTAATCCGCTGCATTGAATCTTTGAGCAATTGCGAGAGCGGCTTGTTCGGTTCTATTGTCATTTGCATTAATTGAGAATGGATCATTACTTGGATTATTATACATAAAAACTCGATTGTCCAAATCAAATCTTGTAGCCATATCAACTTGAAAAATTGTGTTTAGTCCGTTCATAGCATACATGATCCAAGACATCACATCACTATCATTATTTCCATTAGCTTGATAATATTCACCAGTAGTAACAAGTGCAATTCTATAGGTCTTAAGAAAATCTCCATTTGTGGTTAATACAGATTTTAAACTTGTAGTACTAGCTTGATCATGACTTAGTCCACAAACAATTTTTTCATTTTGATTTTTAAATGGCTCAGTTCCTCGCTGAAGAAAATAACCTCCAGAATCAACATCTGGAAAAATGCTTACCAATCCATTTTCTGTATGATAATTTATGAATACACCAGTGGGAGAAATTAATATTTTTCCAATCACTACTTTTCCATTCAGACTTTCAATTTGATAATTTTTGTGCTCTGGAAAGCGTTCTTTTATGGTCTTGCCAATCAGAGCATCTTCTTTTAGCATAGCTGGTTCAAGATTTCCATCAAAGTTTGGAATGGTGATTAATAGCCCATTTTCATATTCATTTTCAAAAGCTATTGATTTTAATAACTGATCATTAAAGTTTAATTTCTTTTGTCCAAATGCCGTTAGAGAAGTAATTGAAAGTAGAAGGATATATAGAAAGTGAAATGGTTTGGATCGCATAATTTTTATGTTGTCGACAGTCATGATCTCATAATCAAGATAAATATATATTAATTAGATTGATACATTTGTCAAAAATTACGTCACAATGAAGAACACATTAAAAGCACAGAAATTGAAGAAATTACCTCAAATCTTAGCATTATTCGCCACTATGGCTCTTTTTTGTACCTCTTGCACAGAGGACGAAGGAGATGTTGTTAGCCCAGAAGTTGTATTAAGCTCTCCTAGTGAGGGTGCTGTTTTTGCTGCCAACGAAGTAATAGAATTAGTAGGTAGAGCAACGGATGATGTTGCCCTTCAAACCGTGAATATTAGCTCTAATTTGGGTGTAAATGAGGATTTAACTTCATTTGACGACCCAC
>CALHKJ010000411.1 GCA_938033975.1 uncultured Saprospiraceae bacterium
CATGATGCAATGTCAATAAATACCTCTTGCATGTTTGGCGTAGACCTGCAGCCGATAGAAGAAGGTGAGACTGCAATCGAAATACTTGAGCCGCAACACTCAGAAGTAACGCAAAAAAGAAAGGAACTTCAAGATTTTTTCATAACCGAAATAAGTAAATATATTTCAGATACACCATATTATGTAATTGATTTTCATGTAATTCAATCTAACCTAATTGACCAAAAAGCGCATGAAATTTTTGAACGTAAAGTAGCAATCCTGCAAGATAGATGGAGCTTTTACTCTCGAAAAGGGCACTCTACCAAAGAAAAAGAACTAGTAAAATTAATTAATGCTGCTATATCTGAGCTTATCGATATTTCGGAGTCATGGTATCCATTTGAAGATGAAGGAGAAGAAGAAAAAGAAACAAAGATGATAGGTAAAGTAAGGTTAGCAGTCACTAAAATGTATTACGAAAAAATTGTGATTAAGGGCAACCCTAATTTAGGCAAAAAAGAAATTCAAAAACTTGCACATGAATACGGTATCAGCAAAAAAGGATCCTTCTCTTCGACATACTATAGTAAAATAGCCAAAGGTATAACCAAGAATTCCGGTAATCTAAAATACTTAGAAAAACTAGTAAGCGAATATCCAGTAAATTCAGAAATCCAAAAGTTGATTTTGTCAGATATTGCAAAATTCACCTTAAAGAATTAAATACCGACTTAACAATTATTAAGAAAAATTATTTAGAAACTACTTTAGAAACTTTCTAACTAGATTTCCAGCTCACATTGATATTATGTTTGGATCATCAAATAAACATAATTCAAATGAGTAATCCTTTCGAATCAATATCAACAAGACTAGACAACCAAGAAGCAATACTTCTTCAAATTTTAAAGGTTGTCAATAATGAAAATGAGTCCATTAAGGACTATTCAAAAGCACAATTCGCCAAGCTTATCGATAAATCGCAATCTTGGGTTGACAATGAGCGTAGAGCTGGTCGACTTAATTTTTTTAAACGTGGTGGCACGGTTAGGATTCCAGCTACTGAACTTAAAAAATACCAAGCATGAGAAGCACCAAAACACAGCTTTGGGCTTGGGACCAATACAGAAACTCACTGACGCCTGAAAAAGAAGCTTACAAAGTAATGCGAGTATTTGAGGTTCATAATAAGCCCTTAGCATATCATCAAATATGTGATCTTACAAAGGAGCTTTTTCCAGAATCTCCCGTTGAACTAAATCACATGGGATCCACAGTGAGAAGAAAACTATACATGTCACAAAGGTTTGTGTTTCCAGTAATTGACATGTTCGAATTGACGCCAAAGAAAAGAAAAGCTCAAGTATGGGTATCTAAATTATTTTTAGATCAAAATCCAAACTTTCGAGCCGTTGAGAATGATCCAAGGAACACTGCCAAGCAAGGCAAACTCCCATTTGATAATCCATTCCCTCCGATCGATGACTAAAGAGAAAAAGTCATATTATGCTATCATACCAGCCAATGTGAGGTATGATTCAAGGCTTTCACCATACGCAAGATTGTTATTTGGAGAAATTACGGCACTATCCAATGAGAAAGGTTTTTGCTGGGCCTCAAACGGCTATTTCGCTAAACTTTATGGAGTTACAAAACAAGCTATTTCAAAGTGGATGAAAAGCCTAGAAACTTGTGAATACATTTCTATCAAATACAAAAGAGATGGAGCACAAATTATCGAGAGAAGGGTATCAATCACAGTTGACACCTATCAACCACAGATTAAAGGGGTATCAACAAGCAATGTAGAGGGGTATCAACCAGCGATTGAAGATAATACTACAAAGAGAATACTAAACATTAATAAAAAGGATGTTGGTAAAAAACAATTTGATTTTTTACTAAAAATAGAAAACTTAGAATCTGAATACCAAGACTTTAAAAGCCTATTGAAGGAATGGTTGATCTACAGAAATGAAATCAAGAAACCATTGGCTAGTTCACTATCAATTGTAAAGATGCTCAAAAAATGGAAGGAGATAGGAATCAAAACAGCACAATCAAAAGTTGATAAGGCAATCGCAAACTCTTGGCAGGGCTGGGACCATTCAAGCGGATCAACTTCTAATCAATCAAAACCACAAAATCAAAAAGATGACTGGGCAAATGAGTACTAAATCAATTGAATCAATTGCCAACCCTTTTGATTTAACAGTTGGAGCAATTGAGGCCAAAACAAAAAAAGTATTGCCAAAACTGGACTGGCTATCTCGAAAAGAGGCAGCAAAAGAATTCATGAGGATTTTTAAAGCAAGAGCTCCAAATGGCAAGTTAACTGAAGAAACAAAAGAAATTACAAAGAACCTTGTCTTGTATTTTTTAAACGATGAAGCTTCCAAATATGACTTAAATCGAGGGATTTATCTCTATGGTCCTACAGGTACAGGGAAGACTACCTTAATGCAATGCTTTGCCGATTTCACACACACAACACGACTCAAATACTTTAGAATGAGATCATCGAAACAAATAGTTAGTGAAGTTCTATCAAAAGGTGATTCAATCGAACTTTTAAAGTATTCTGATAGTAAAACAATTCATGATTTAGCTTTTGATGATCTAGGACATGAGACAGAATGTAAAATCTACGGAACAACAATCAATTGTTTGGAAGACATATTGGTCGCTAGATATGAAAAGAAACTACTTACGCATTGTACTAGTAATTTGACTATGGATTTTGTAAAAAAAAGATACGGTCAAAGGCTTGAATCTAGAATGTATGAAATGTTCAACATAATTCTAATTAATGGAGAGGACAAAAGAAAGCAAAAAGATTAATTAATAACAGCACAATAACAGCACAAAGAATGGCATCTAAAGACATTATTCAGCACCAATATAAACCCGGCACTAGCGGCAACCCTAATGGTAGGCCAAAGAAAATACTTACCAAGTATAGCGATATGGGCTATAGTAAATCTGAGGTTCAAACTACCTGTGCAGCTTTGGCTGGAATGACTAAAAGTGAGTTGGAGGTTGCAATAAAAGATAAAGAAGCAACAGTATTGGAGGCATCAATAGGAAAGGCATTTTTAAAGGCAATGGACAAAGGTGAGTATAAATTCATCAAAGATATTATTGAATTATTCATGCCCGTTGGACCAAAAACAGCAGTTCAAGTAAATCAAAATATTACACAAAATCACGATGATCTTGGGGAATTTGATCTATCTCGATTAAGCGATGAACAAGTAAAACAGCTGAACCACCTCTTGTCTATTGCGGCTGATAATGTTGACAAACCATTACAGGTATAATCTTATCGAAACGGCGCTCATCGGCGATTGATGGTTGATATTTATTAACAAATACTCAGATGGAAATGAACTCTAATTTCTTATCTTTATTATGGCTTTAAATTGCGGTGCGCTGCATAGCTTTCGAGGAAGCAAGGCCAAACAAAGAATAGTTATTTAATTCAGATTGACACAGGCTCAAAAAGCCTTTTTACAGAAACCAAGGAAAGAAAAATGAGGGTAAAAGCTATGCCCTAGACAATCCCATGTTTTGTGCATGGGTTACTACCGTATTGAATGAATTAAAACTATTCTTAAAAAGGGTTTGGCTATGCTAAGCCCTTTTTCTTGTATCTAATTCAACTAAAAATGAACATTGAGTCTCGAGTTTTTTATCCTTATTAGTGACTCTAGATTGTTTTCTTAATAAATATAAAATAGTCGAAGCACTTATTTACTTAACCCCAATCAAGTAATTTAATTGGACAAAATACTGCTGCAAAAAAATATCTGCACCCCCCTCAATAGTTGTGTTAGTGGTATACTTACGTTCGTAGATATCAACTAATCCTAATGAGTAACCAATGCCAAGGTTTATGTTTTCCGTTAATTGTATTTTAGTTAGTGCCTCTGTAAATACATTGCTATTTCGTATCACAAATAGACTCCCCGGTTTACCATTAAAAGAAATTGATTTAAAAAGAACAAGAGAGGGTCTTACATTCACTTCAAAAATAATTCTTCGAAATACCTTTATGCCACCTCCTATTATTATGCTGCCGTATAAAAGGCTTTCATTTTGATCAATTATAGGGAAGGTTTCTTCAGTAAGGACTAATTCTGGCTGATACAAATTTGTTGAAGACAAGGCTATACCTGAACCTAAATTCAAGTATAGCCTATTTTTTAATTGAATGTTTGATACTAGATCAAATCCATAATATGTGCTAGGCTTAAAAGTTAATTCTGTTAGTCTAGAGTTATTGAAAATATTATTAGTAATTCCAATATTATTTCTAACCTCCAATACATTATCTTGAGATTGAAGAATTGAAATAGTCAATAAAAAAAGAATTAAAAGCCTAAATTTCATTAGTAACCACAGTTTATTTTTGCCCAACTATTTCCAATTCCTCTAGAACTTGCTTCAACAAATCCTTTATCATAACAGGCGATAACTTGCTCTTTAAACTCAGAAGGATCTGTTCCTACAGGCATTCTGATAATAGAAACTGGCCATATTAAGTCTTTGAAATCAGAAAGCTCCCTTGAATCTTCAATAGTAATACCAGCCCAAGGTAACGACGACTAAAACGACGACCAAATAAAAAAGACCTACTGAAAATCAATCAGTTAGGTCTTTAATTG
>CALHKJ010000412.1 GCA_938033975.1 uncultured Saprospiraceae bacterium
CAATGCTAGACAAGAGGATTCGGAGAAACATGGCAAGTCAGTCATTCAAAGTGCACTGAAAAAGACCTTCTCTCCTGAGTTCTTAAATAGAATTGATGATATTGTCATTTTCAATTCATTAGATCAAGAAGACATTTTCAAGATCATAGATATATCATTGAAGGATCTTTATGGAAGATTGGACAAAATGGGTTTCTCATTAAGCTTGACAAAGGATGCAAAGAAATTTGTTTCAGAAAAAGGATTTGACCCTCAATTTGGTGCAAGACCTCTCAACAGAGCGATTCAAAAATATATAGAGGATCCTATTGCGGAATTCATTCTTGGTGAAAATCCTGCCGAAGGATCTAATTTGAAAGCAGTTTTAGCTAGCTCAAAGGAAAACCTTGAAATAAAGATTGGAAAAAGCTCGATTAAACAAGAATCAAAAAATAAATAATACTTTTGAACTAATTAATACACAAGCTGTGTTATTAAAAACATATTACTAACTAAATAAAAACATTTGCGTAAACCAAGAAGACCTTTTAAAAGGGTCAAGGAACCAGAATTTAAAATCAACCGTAACATACGGGCAACAAAAATTAGATTGGTTGGTGACAACTTTGATCAAATATCTGAAGTTGCACAACAAAAAATTGAATCAGGGGTAGTTGATACCAGAAGTGCACTCGCATGGGCTGATGGAATGGATCTTGACTTAGTTGAGATCAGTCCAAATGCTGACCCACCAGTTTGTAAAATTATTGATTACAACAAATTCCTTTATCTAAAGAAAAAGAAGGAAAAGGAAATCAAATCAAAGACTGCCAAGACTGTCATTAAAGAAATTCGTTTTGGTCCCAATACGGATGATCACGATTTCAATTTTAAACTTAAGCACGCTCAAAAATTTCTTTCTGAGGGATCTAAGGTAAAAGCCTATGTATTCTTTAGAGGTAGAACGATTGTATTTAAAGATCGTGGTGAGCTTCTATTATATAGGTTTATTAAAGAACTTGAAGACCTAGGAGGTGCAGAAGCTCTACCTAAAATGGAAGGAAGGCGTATGATTGTGATCATTTCACCATTGAAGAAAAAGAAAACTTAAAAGCTTTACACGCTAAGCAAATTATTATATCTTTGCGCACCTAATTAGGATATTATGCCAAAAGTTAAAACACACTCAAGCGCTAAAAAGCGTTTTAAGCTAACCGCTAAAGGAAAAGTAAAGCGTTTCCAGGCGAAGACTTCTCACATGATGAGAAATAAAACTACCAAGCAGAAAAGGAATTTGGAAGGATCAACAATGGCCTCAAAGGCTGATACTCCAAGAATCTTGAGGCTTCTAGGTAAGAAAAAGTAAATTTATTAACCGTTTTTGCATGGTTAAGTGCTTAATAAGCCCCTGCAAATACATAATTATTAAAATATGCCACGTTCAGTAAATTCCGTCGCTTCTAAAAGAAGAAGGAAAAAGTACATGAAAGCAGCCAAAGGATACTTTGGAGCTAGAAAGAATGTTTACACAGTAGCTAAAAATGCAGTCGAAAAAGCATGGTCTTATGCTTATAGAGATAGAAAAAATAAGAAAAGAGCATTCAGAAGACTGTGGATTCAAAGAATCAATGCCGGTGCAAGACAAGAAGGATTGTCTTATTCAAAATTCATGTTTGCTCTAAAAGAAAACAAAATTGATTTGAACAGGAAAGTATTAGCAGACCTTGCTATGAACAACCCTGATGCTTTTAAAGCGATAGTCAATAAAGTTAAATAACGACACATTCATTATATTTAAAGAGGCTTAATTTAAGCCTCTTTTTTTATGCCATAAATCAAAATCAAAGATGGAGCTTACAAGTTTACTATTAGAAGTTGAAAATCATATCGGAGTCATTACCATCAATAGAGAAAAGTCATTGAATGCTCTTAATAAATCAGTGATGGATGAACTAGATTTTTTATTTGGAGAACATCTAGCTACACTTGATTTGTATGGTGTAATTATCAAAGGAGCAGGAGAGAAAGCATTTGCAGCTGGAGCAGATATCACCGAGTTTATGGCCTTAGATACAGCTTCTGGCTCAGCCTTATCTGCAAAGGGACACAGAATATTTATGCAAATAGAAAACTTCCATATTCCTGTAATCGCAGTGATTCATGGATATGCTCTAGGAGCAGGCTGTGAATTAGCTATGGCATGTCATATGAGGATCGCTACACCAAAAGCAAGGTTTGGACAACCAGAGGTGAATTTGGGCTTAATTCCTGGATATGCTGGTACACAGCGTTTGCCTTTGCTTATTGGTAAATCAAAGGCTATCGAGTACACACTCACCGGCGATATGATTGATGCTAATGAAGCACATAGACTTGGGCTTGTAAACTATGTAGAAGAAGATGCTTCAGCTAAGGCTACAGAGTTAATAAATAAGATTGCACAAAAGGGACCTATTGCAGTAAAAAATTCAATACAAGCTATCAATGCATTTTATGATGGAAGCAAAGATGGAGCTGCCTTTGAAATAGATATATTTGGAAAAAGCCTTGCTAGTGAAGAATGCAAAGAAGGTGTCTCCGCATTTTTAGAAAAGAGAAAAGCTAATTTCAGAGGCTAATTATCCTCCACAGACTATACGTAATTTTTTAATCTGGTTTTCCCAGAAAGTTGTTTCTTCATCAATTTCATCTGAATCCGCGAAAGCAGTAAGTTCTAAGATTGTTTCGTTTGTAATATCTGATTTGTACATTCTAAATTCAAGATATTCATCCTCGTCGTCATTGTCTAGAATCCTGAATTTGACTCTTTCCTCTTGGATATCGTCAATCATTTCCCATTCTTCTTCTGACCCATCCCATTCGAAAGTGTAGATTTCATCGTTAATATCAGCTCCGTCACAAAACCAACTTACCAATCTGTCTGGTGATGTAAGAAATTGGTAAAGTATCGCTGGAGATGCTTTAAAGATGAATTCTTGCTCAAATGATGTTCGTTTATTAGTCATATTCTGTTGTAAACCGTTGATTATTAGGAGTTAATAACTAATGGAATTATATAATACTCGCAAGGAAATTAATTTTACGTAAAAAACAAAAGAAAAGAACTTTTTTTTGTTTGAGACATTAATTAATAGTAAACTTTGACATTGACAAAAAAGGGACGATATTTGTTTACTTTAAGATAAATTAAGAAAAGACACACCTACATGAGGCAGCTTAAGATTACTAAATCTATAACGAACAGAGAGAGCCAATCGCTCGAGAAGTATTTGCAGGAAATAGGAAAAGTAGATTTATTAACACCAGAAGAAGAGGTCCATCTAGCACAACGAATCAAAGAAGGTGATCAAGAGGCTTTGGAGCAACTTACTAAAGCCAATTTAAGGTTCGTAGTTTCAGTGGCTAAACAATATCAAAACCAAGGTCTTTCTTTAAGCGATTTAATCAACGAAGGAAACCTAGGTCTAATTAAAGCGGCTCAAAGATTTGATGAAACAAGAGGATTTAAATTTATATCCTATGCCGTTTGGTGGATCAGACAGTCTATTCTTCAAGCATTGGCTGAGCAGTCAAGGATTGTAAGATTACCTCTAAATAAGGTTGGTTCTTTAAATAAGATTAACAGAGCCTTTTCTGAACTAGAACAAGAATACGAAAGAGAGCCTTCATCTGAAGAGCTAGCTAATATTCTGGAGATAACTACTGAAGAAGTAGAAACTACCTTAGGAGTAGCTTCAAGACATGTTTCAATGGATGCTCCATTCGTAGATGGAGAAGACAATTCATTATTGGATGTTTTAGAAAACTTCAACACTCCTGATACTGATACTGGTCTTGAATATGTTGATTCTCTTAGAAAAGAAATAGAAAGATCTCTAAATACCTTGACTGAAAGACAATGCGATGTTATCAAATTGTATTTTGGAATCGGTGTTGAGCATCCAATGTCTCTTGAAGATATTGGTTCTAGATTTGGTTTAACAAGAGAAAGAGTAAGACAAATTAAGGATAAAGCGATCAACAAATTAAGATCAGCGAGCAGAAGTAAATTATTGAAAAATTACTTAGGCGTTTAATTGGTATCTCATAGTCATTTCTTTGCCCCTTATTTTCGTCCCATATCAAAGGAGTTGTTACCTTTGAACAATAATGCAATGGAATGAATCCTGCTCAAAAGCCTACTTCCACATATAAAGTCTTTGAACCTCTTTTACTTGCTATAAGTATGGTAGTTGGAATGTTTCTTGGCTATAATGTTTTTGACAATAAAAACGACCTTTCCCTTCTTAGTCAATCAGCCATCGATAGTACTAATTCAAATTCTGGAATTGGAAGAATTGAAGAGATTATCAGAATTGTAGACAACAGTTATGTTGATGAAATCAATACTGATGAAATTTCTTCTGAAGCAATTCAATCTATCTTGACCCAGCTCGATCCTCATAGTAGCTATATAAGTCCTGAAGAATTAGAAGAATACAACCAAAGAATGGAAGGTGTACATAAAGGGATCGGGATTGAATCCAAATTTGTTGATGATTCTTTATTTGTAAGTTATGTGACGCCAGATTCTGAAGCAGATAAGGCAGGCCTAAAACCTGGTAATATCATTTTAGAAATTGGCAATGATACAATAAGTGGTAAAAAAAGATCAATCAAATTTGTTCAAGAGAAATTGAGAAAAGCTGAAACGCCGAGTTTAGCATTTAAGGTGCAATCCCAAAATCAAAACATTCAAGATTTAGATATTAAGCTAGATGAAGTTGTTGTTCAATCAGCATCAAGTCATTATTTGATTGATGAAAATCATGGCTATATAAAAATCAATCGGTTTAGTGCCAATACATATGATCAATTCTTCAAATCGCTAGAATCTATTGCAAACCAAGCCAAAAAGGATGACTTCAATTTAATTCTGGACCTTCGAGATAATCCAGGCGGTTTTGTTCCACAAACTTTAAGGATCCTAAGTCAACTATTTAATACTAAGGATAAGTTATTAAGTTATACGATAGGAGAACATCGAAAGAGAAAAGAGTATAATTCAACAGGTAGGAATTTTTATAAGGTTAAAAATATAGTTGTACTTATCAATGAAAATTCAGCTTCTGCGAGCGAAATTATTGCAGGTGCGATTCAAGATTGGGATAGAGGAGTTTTGATTGGAAAAGGAACATATGGCAAAGGCTTAGTCCAGGAAATTTTCCCATTAAAAAGAGGAGGAGCCATTCGTCTTACAGTTGCGAGGTATGCAACTCCATCTGGTAGGTTTATCCAAAAACCATATGAGATAAAAAATGATGACCAGTTACAAGAAGATTCAACTTTTTACACCAAGAAATATAAGCGTAAAATAAAAAACAATGGGGGAATACTTCCTGATATTATCGTTGAAGAAGACTTAGATTCTCAGTATGATAGTAAGGTAACCGAATTTGTATGTAAACACATTTTGCCTTTTAACAATAAAATAGATCTTAAGGAATTAATAGATGAGTCTAAACCTTTAGCAATAAAACGAACAGCCTCAGAATTCACTGAAAGGCAAATAAGAGCTGAATTGATTCATAGTTGGTATGGGAAAATTCACTATTATGAGTATTTCCAAAAGAGAGACCCATTAGTCATGAAAGCCATAGAAATACTTTCTAAGGATGACCCTATGAAGAAGTTAGCTTCTAATGAACTTTAGTTCTCCAGATTTGTCAAACGACAACATAATTGAAGGTTGTGAATTGGTCTGAGATTCAAATTTCCTATCCACTATCAAGTCTACACCGCGCCTAATACTTTCACTTATTTCATCGTATGATTGAGGAAAGGGTTCACCTTGAATATTTGCACTTGTTGAAATTATTGGTCTTCCTAAATGAGCTATTAATTTTGAACAGAAATCTTGTTTGATCAATCTAATTGCAATGGTCCCATCTTCGTTTAATAAGGATGGATGCAACGTTTCGTTGGCTTGATAAATAATAGTTATAGGCTTATTATAAAAGAGTAAAAGGTTCTCAATCCGTGGATGTATTTCTTTTACGTATTTTTTTAGGTGGTCAATGGACTCAACCAATAAAATACAGGGTTTGTTTCTGTCTCTCTTCTTTACACTGTAAACATAGTCTACAGCACTTTGATTAGTAGCGTCACACCCAATGCCCCAAATAGTGTCTGTAGGATAGAGTATAACTTTCCCCTTGCGTAATTCTTGCGAATAGAAGGATAGCTCTGATTGCATAAGCTCGAATAAATTAGTTAGAATCGTTTGTTTTTGTGTCACTTAAGACACCATTCAAGGCTTTTAACGTTGAAATAAATAGATAAGTATATTGAATATTCTGTAAATTCGTTATTACTAGGTAAACAATTATATCATGACCAAACAAATCATACTGATAATAAGCTTCCTTTCACTCTTTTTTATTAAGTCATATGGTACTCACATTGTTGGTGGTGACGTGACATATGAGTGTCTTGGATTCAATGTTGATTCATCACAAGTTACATTAAAGGTCGAATTTACAATGTACCGTGACACTGAGTCTGGTGGAGCGCAATTTGACAATAATGCTGTTTTTGGGGTTTGGAATGGAAGTGGTGACAATTGGTCCTTTTATACTCGTTTTGATAATCAACAATTTTTTGATAGAGCGGATATTGAAATTGAAGATGATCCCTGTGTAGACATCCCTTCGAATGTAGGTGTTGAAAAAGCTGTATACAGTTTTGATGTTATTCTAGAAGTTAATGGTGATGATTATATAATCGGTTATCAACGATGTTGTAGAAACCCAACAATCACCAACTTGATTAATCCAGGTGATACAGGAGCGGCATTTCAAATTGAAGTGACTGCTGAAGCACTTGCACTATGTAACAATAGTCCTAAGTTTAATAACTTTCCACCAATTTTTGTTTGTGCTAATTTTGATATAGGTTTTGATCACTCTGCAACTGATGCAGAAGGTGATGTTTTGGTTTATGAATTTTGTGCACCTCTACAAGCAGGAGGTACAGTTGGTACTGATATGAATCCAGGGGATCCTGAATCATGTGAAGGAGTAAGACCAAGTCCTCAAAATTGTACTCCTACTTTTGATCCTGTAAATTTTGCCCCAGGCTTTTCAGCAAACAATCCTATGCAAGGAAATCCAGTAGTAAGCATTGACGCAGCAACTGGTTTGATATCCGGTGCACCTACCACAATAGGTCAATATGTAGTTGGAGTATGTGTAAAAGAATTTCGGGATGGAGTATTGCTAGGAGAGACAAGAAGGGATTTTCAATTTAATACTGTAATCTGTACGCCTCTTGTTTTTGCTGAAATTGATGCTGGTGTGATAGAAGGAGAAGGTCTGACTTATAATATTGCGTCATGTGGATCAAATGATGTGTTTATCGAGAATAATAGTTTCCAGCAAAGTTCGATAGTAAGCTACAATTGGTGGTTTGCAATTCCTGGAGCAGATACTCTGAGAAGTACAGAGAGAAATGGTGCATTTACATTTCCAGGGATAGGACAATATCAAGGTAGAATGATCTTAAATGAAGGTTTGAGTTGTGCTGATACAGCTGATGTGATTGTAAATATATTTCCTACTATCGAAACCAATTGGGATTCAGAATATGATATATGTGTTGCAGGTCCAGTAGATTTTACTGATAATA
>CALHKJ010000413.1 GCA_938033975.1 uncultured Saprospiraceae bacterium
CCAAATCACAGATCTTTTTATAGTGAGCAAGGATATTATCTCTTCCTGAGATACCTTCTTTTGCCATTAAAGATGGATTGGTAGTTACCCCATCTAAAATCCCTAATTCTTTTCCTTCTGCTATTTGGTCAAGATTTGCTGTATCTATGAAGAACTTCATCGCTAATAAATTGTGGTTAAAAGAAAAGTGAGGAACTACACCACGTCGCTCAACCTCCTACCCTTGCTGCATTTCTGCCCTGGGGGAGTTCAGAAGGAGCTGACTGTATAGCCCTCACCGGCTGCAAATGTAACATTCTAGTATTTATTAATCAAGAAAAGATTTATCCGTAAAGTCAAAGAAGTTCCAAGGTGGCCTTTTGATGGGCGGTGCAGTGATTTTAATTTCTTCTTTTTTGACAGGATGCACAAATTCTATGCTATAGGCATGCAGTCCAACTGACTTGTCATTAAGAGCCTCACTTGCTCCATATTTTAAATCTCCAACCAGTGGACAGCCCATTCTAGAGAATTGCGCACGGATCTGATGAGATCTACCAGTTATTGGCTCAACTTTAAAGGCAAAGACATTATTGATCCTAGATAGTAATTCATACTTTGTTTCTGATTTTTTTGCCCCGTTTCTTACTTTGTCATAGACATTGACCTTATTTTTTTGTTCATTCTTAGAAATATAATGAACTAAGGTTCCAGAAAAATTTTCTGGATTCTTATGACTTAAAGCAATGTATGTTTTTTTAACCTGCTTGGTTCTCCAAAGCTCATTCATTCTTGAAAGTGCTTTTGAGGTCCTTGCATAGATGGTTACACCAGATACTGGTCGATCAATTCGATGGATTGTACCTAAGAATACATCTCCAGGTTTGTCGTACTTCTTTTTGATATATTTCTTTACCAGATCAGACATAGACATATCCGTTGTGGCGTCTCTCTGAACAAGTACCCCAGCAGGCTTGTTAACTGCTATGAGGTGGTTATCTTCATATATAACATCAAATCTCATTATCTTTCGAATTCCTTGGTAACAATGATAGCTCAAATAAACCCATAATGAAGCATTTAAGTTTAGGATTTTCTCCATGTCCAAACGATACTTTCATTTTCGATGCATTGGTAAATTCAAAAATTCCATCCGATTTCACATTTGATGTAAGACTCGCTGATGTGGAGAAACTTAACAACTGGAGCTTCCAATCAAAACTAGATATAACCAAAATTAGTTTCCATGCTTGGTCATATCTGACCAATGAATATCAAATGCTTACTTCAGGAGCAGCTCTTGGCTTTGGTGTTGGTCCCCTACTTATCAGCAAAAGCCCTCTTGGCATGGAAGATATTAATAAAGGTCCTATCGCTATTCCTGGCAAATGGACAACCGCTAATTTTCTAATGGCCAATAAGTATCCAAAATGCGTGAATAAACATGAAATACTTTTCTCAGAAATAGAAGATGCGGTAAATAATGAGGAATATAAAGCTGGCGTAATTATCCATGAAAATCGATTCACATATCAAAATCGAGGTCTTCACCTTATTCAGGACTTAGGTAAGGCTTGGGAAGATCAAACAGGTTTGGCTATTCCATTAGGCGGAATTGCCATTAAAAGAAGCATTCCTGAAGAAATTAAGCATGAAATTGCGCGACTAATTCGAGAATCTATTGAGTTTTCAATTGAAAACCCTTCTTCTCCGCAAGAATATATCCAAAAACACTCTCAAGAAATGGATCCAACGGTAGTAAAAAAGCATATCGACTTGTACGTAAATCAATATAGTCTCGATTTGCAAAAAGAGGGACATGAAGCAATTAACGAGATGCTTAAAGTCTTACTGAGAAATAAATCAATCAAAACCATTCATTCTGAAGCAATCCTTAGATAATTGGATGCGAGCTTTTTATACATATGATTTATTTTATACATAAAAATTAACATAAGTATCTAAAAAAAAGCTATTTATATATTACATATATTTTTAATATGTACTATATTTGTGATGTGTAAGTTTTGGTTATTAATTGTAAAATTCGTTTTTGCTCGTGATTAAGTTCACGGGCAATTTTTTTGTCCAAGACTGAATAAATATAGGCTACTATAAAAAGACGTATGGTCATATAGCGAAATACGACTATATCTTGGCACAAGATTTGCTTTATATGCATCGAATATGAGTTTTGGTTATTAAATTGAGTAATGCCCGAGATCCTCTCTCGGGCTTTCTTTTTTCCCCTACTTTAGCAAACCATATTTTCTCCTATTAAAATCTTGTTTTGGTTCTGATTTAGTGCATTAATATTAGTTGCATAACTATATTCGCATTCGAACAAATCTAACCACTTAAATTACTTGACCAATGATAATAGGGGTTCCTACAGAAATCAAAACTAATGAAAACAGAGTTGCACTAACACCCGCTGGTGCCTTTGAATTAAACAAGAGAGGACATAAAGTTTATGTCCAATCCAATGCAGGACATGGATCAGGATTTTCAGACAAAGATTATGAAGAGGCGGGCGCCTCTATCCTACCAAACATTGAAGATGTTTATGGCATAGCTGAGATGATAATCAAGGTAAAAGAGCCTATAGAGCCTGAATATTCGCTTATTAAGGAGGATCAATTGTTATTTACCTACTTCCATTTTGCCTCTCATAAACCATTAACAGAGGCAATGATTGAAAGCAAGGCTATCTGCTTGGCCTATGAAACTGTTACAGGCAGAAACAACAGTTTACCATTATTGGTGCCAATGTCTGAAGTTGCTGGAAGAATGGCAGTCCAGGAAGGCGCAAAGTTCTTAGAAAAACCTGAAGGAGGTCGTGGTGTACTTCTCGGAGGTGTACCTGGTGTGCCTCCTGCAAAGGTCCTAATCCTCGGAGGTGGAATAGTTGGAACTCAGGCTGCAAAAATGGCTTCTGGGCTTGGAGCAAATGTTACTATCCTTGATATAAGCCTAGATAGATTAAGGTATTTATCTGATGTCCTTCCCGCAAATGTCACTACGATGTATTCAAATGAATATAATATTAGAAGACTGATAAAAAACCATGACCTTATTATTGGCGCTGTATTAATTCCAGGTGCAAAGGCTCCAAATCTAATTACCAGAGAAATGTTAAAAGATATGAGGCCAGGTACTGTTTTGGTTGATGTGGCTGTAGACCAAGGTGGTTGTATTGAAACATGCAAGCCTACTACTCATGAGGATCCGATCTTTGTCATAGATGAGATAGTGCATTACTGCGTAGCAAACATGCCAGGAGCAGTACCTTATACCTCCACTATTGCCTTAACAAATGCAACACTTCCCTATGCTTTAAGATTGGCTGATAAAGGGTGGAAAAAGGCATGTAAACAGGACGAAAACTTAAAAGCTGGATTAAATGTAGTCCACGGAAAAGTTGTTCATAAAGGTGTTTCTGATGCTTTTGGGCATAAATTAGAAGATGTTAATTCTTGCCTTGCTTAATAATTGGTGATTGGTAGATATGGCGAAATTTTATATCTAATATTATTTTGTAATTGAGATACTAATTCCTATATTCATAATTAATAAGAATTTTCTAATCTCTCACCAAATTTGCACATATGAATATTACATTTGAAGAACTTCGTAGAATCAAACACAGTCTCCCAACTGGAAGTATTGCTAAAATAGCCGGTGAACTTAATTTAGAAGAACAAACTGTTAGGAACTATTTTGGAGCTGCCAAGTTTGAAAATGGTACCTTAGTAGGAAATCACATACAACCAGGACCAAATGGCGGTATTGTGAGCATTGAGGATCCAAAGATTCTTAATGTAGCCAGAAGAATAATAATGGGCTCAGGAAGTCCAGTAGAAAATTAGTGTTTGTTTAATGTTTATTATTGTTTGTGAAAGTAGTGAGTTATTAACTCACTACTTTTTTTTTGACTATTTTTACAAAAAAAATTGCCATGATTGCTAGCTATAGTTCCCAGGATTTAATGGAAATGGAAGATAAGTATGGAGCCCATAATTATCATCCCTTGCCAGTTGTACTTTCAAAAGGAGAAGGAGTA
>CALHKJ010000414.1 GCA_938033975.1 uncultured Saprospiraceae bacterium
AGTGGAGGGATATGATCAAGTGGAGACTCACTATTGCCATCGTCAATTGAAATTCCAAGTGTATAATTGATTGATGCAGCTAATGAAAAACTTGAATTCAAATCATATTCAAATTGCCCTGAAAATCCTCTTACCCGACCCTTTTCTGCATTTACATTTGCAGTTACATTTAGTGTATCTGCATTAGAAATAAAAATATCAGATCCATCTGGAAGCGTAAAATCACGTCGCACAATAATGTCATCTATAGAGCTATAAAATGCAGTTGCTCCTAGTTTCAATTTTTTACCATTATAAGCAACATTAATTTCTGCATTGTTGGTTTTTTCAGGATTCAATTCTGGATTTGGGACAGTGATCTCATCTGTTTTTACTCTGATTTTTGCGAGGTCATCTACATTGGGAGCTCTATAAGCAGAACCAGCTAAAAGTTTAATTTGCCAATTATCTTTTTGAAAATTTAATCCATTCATCCAAACAAAAGAATTGTTGTTGTTTTCAATTCCATTGAAATAATTCTCAGGCCATAGAATTGAATCACTGTTTAAATAACTAAAACTAGTAGATTGGTACGACCATCTACCTCCAACATTCCAAAACAACATGTCCTTTATTAAATCCATTCTATGGTGAGTATAAATTCCAGCTTGCAACATGGAGCTACCTCCACTTGGGTATCTAGTTAAAAAACTTGGGTCCTCAATGTTTGTGACAATATCTGCAGCATTTTTTGTTGATGACAAATCATTAAAATAAATAGATGCTCCATATTCAATCAAGCTGTTGTTTGAAAATATTCTTCTCAAGTCTAGATTCATTCCATACACATCTAAGTTTTCATATTGCTCGGTCAACAAGTTACTCCCAAAATCTCGAACATGTCTTGACTCAATTATTTTTTGATAGGAAGAGTTTAGCATCAATACATCAAAGAATTTCCCTTTCCCTTGGATCTCTAGATTTGGAGAAATCAAAAATCTTATTTGAGGACCATAATTCCATTCAGCATATCTTAGCGTTCCATTTCTATACTCACTTAAAAAATCATATCGAGGAATATCGGTACTATTACTAAATTGAAGATTTAAACCAAGTCTTAGGTTTTCATTGGCTTGATATACTATTTTTTCTAAGATATCAATTTGTTTGTAGCCCGTTCCTACTTGCACATTTGGGTCATCATTTTGAACAATAATATCTTTTCCATTTTCACGAGTAACATATTCAAATCGTTTTCCAAAATCTGGGTGCTCATCTGTTCGATTAGCGCCTGTACGCAAATCTCCAAAACTAGACAAAGAGATACTTGTCAGTGAGGATAAATTCTTTTGATTGGATAGCGTAAAATTTACATGAGCAGATCGTTCATCATTTGCGGAAGCATATCGCAAGTAAGATTCTCCACTAAATCTATCTGTATCTATTAATGGATTCTTAGTTCTAAAATGTATTACTCCACCTATTGCATCACTTCCATAAAGTAAAGAGCCAGGACCATAGATTAATTCCGCACGATTCAAAATTGCAGGATCGATAGTGATTGCATTTTGCAGATGCCCACTTCTGTAAATGGCATTATTCATTCTTACACCATCTACTACCAATAAAATTTTATTTGCTTCAAATCCACGAAGAACTGGGCTCCCTCCACCCATTTGACTTTTCTGCACATACACCGAACCAGTTTTCTCAATAGCATCAGCTGAGGTTTGAGCTTGGCTAAGGCGTATATCTTTAGAATCGATAGTCTCAACTTTATATGGAAGATCCAGACTATTTGCATTTGTTCTACCAACGATAATGATTTCTTCAATCAATTCATCAGCAGGCTCCATCTTTAAAATAAAATTAGCTTTCTCGATTTGGCCTTTTGTGAAATATAAATCTTCATAACCTAAGAAACTTAGATTAAGTGTTTTGAATTCTTGGAAATCAATTGTCGCTTTACCTTCAAGGTCTGTGCTTGATTTTGCAAGTCCATCATAGTATATAGTAACACCAGGTAATCCAATGTTATCATTATCTACAACTCTAATTTCTTGTTGGGCAAATGAAATATTTGCGCAAAGCAAAAAAAGACTAAGCCTTAGGTAATTTAATAGTAAAAGTCGTCCCTTCATTAATTTTTGAATTCTTCACAAATATTTTACCCTTATGGTAATCTTCTATTATTCTTTTTGCCAAAGAAAGGCCTAAACCCCAGCCTCTTTTTTTGGTGGTAAAACCAGGTTCGAAAACCCGCTTTTGTTTGTTGGCTGGTATACCCTTTCCAGTATCTGACAAGTCTATAACAATATAATTATTCTCTTCTTTGACCTCCGCAGATATTTTCCCAACTGGACCCATAGCATCTAACGAATTTCTTATCAAATTTTCGATCACCCAATCAAATAAATGTTGATTGATATTTACCATGAGTGATTGCGAATTATGGTCTGGAAACTCAAAAACCATTTTTTTGGAAGCTCTTCGTTGCATGTAATTTTTGCAAGTTTCCAATTCATCATAAATATTTATTGATGTAAGTTTTGGCTTGGATCCAATTTTAGAAAAACGATCTGCAATCAAACCTAATCTATCAACATCATTTGATAACTCTCCAATAATTTCTAATTCTGCTTCTCTTCCAACATTCATTTCTTTCAAATGATCAATCCATGCCAAGATTGCAGTAATTGGAGTTCCTAATTGATGAGCAGTCTCCTTTGCCATACCTGCCCAAACTCTACTTTGTTCAGCTTTCCTAGATGTTGAAAAAAAGAAGTAACCTAGCCCGATAAATGCTCCAAGTAGCAATACTTGAACTATTGGAAAATAAGTAATTAACGTATATAGTCTAGAGTTTTCATAATAAGTAAAAGAGGCGTATCCAGAACCTTCAATTGGTTCTTTCCCAGACTTTAAAAATGCTTTCTTCCTACTTTTTAAAAATTCTTGATCAGCATTTCTTTCTTCAGGAAGAAAATTAAATCCATTTAATACACCCGCTTCATCTTCCAATATAATCGGTATCGTATTAGCTTTTTCAATAAATACTAGCTCAAACTGTAAATCATCTTGAGAAGCTACATCACTTGATGAATTTATTTTAAGATATTCAACAAACAAAGAGACATTGTTTTTTTCATTCTCAGCAAGACGTTCTGCTAAATAATTTGAATAGAACATAGTAATTAAGACAATGATTAAGCCTATTATAGCTAACACAATTTTCCACCATTGTCTCTTATTATAAATGTCTGCTTTGTTCATTACACCAAATATACGACCATACTACAGGCCATAGTATATATTCGAGTTGTTTTCGATTCCAATAGTAGCTTTTAAGCTTGTTAAAAAAGATATAATTTTCATTGACAAGACGCATAAAAGTGCAAAAGCACATACTTTTGATGAAAATTATAATCGTGAAGTATTCTTTTATCCTAATCCTTAGTCTTTATTGTTTTAGTCTTACTGCTCAAATTGATAATCCTGTAACTTGGAAAGCCAAGGTTGTTCCCAATGAAAATGGGACTTATGAGCTTATAGTGGATGCAATTGTAGACAAAGGTTGGTCATTCTATTCTCAACATACAGGAGAAGATGGACCAATACCAACATATTTCGAAATTACCACTAAGAATGTTGAATTGGTGGGTGATTTCAAGGAGTTGACTGAGCCTAAAAAAGGAATGGATGAAATGTTTGGTGTGGAAGTAATCAAATTCTCAAAAGATGCTCAGTTCTCCCAAAGCTTCAAAACTGATTCAGCAAAAAAGATTGAAGGCAATGTCACCTTCATGACATGTGACGACAAAAGGTGTTTACCGCCTGTCACCGTCGATTTTTCTGCAGAATTTTAGAAAGTTCATACTCGTCCAATTGTTTGTACAAAATTTTATCTTTGCACAACTTAAAAAGTGAATTTAATGCGAACAATATTTTTATCTCTAGTAATTGTTTTCAGTTCGTTTGTTTCGAACGCCCAACTTAGTCCCGTTAGCTGGGATATAGGAATTCAGCAAATAGAAGGTCAGGAATATGAACTCACTTTCAAAGCTGATATTGATAAAGGTTGGAATGTATACTCACAGTATACCAGTGAGGGTGGTCCAGTCCCTACAGAAATAAATTTCGAAGCTGATGGGTTTGAAAAAGTTGGCGCCTCAATCGAGACCGGTCACAAGAAAGAAGGTTATGATAAACTTTTTGATTTAGATGTAATCAAGTTTCTTGATGACGAGCCATACATAATCAAGCAAAAAATAAATGTAAACCCATCTACTGAATCTATAGTAGGTTGGCTTACATATATGACCTGTGATTCAAAAAGATGTTTGCCACCGACTGATGTTGATTTTACATTGACAATACCAAAGGCAAAAAAAGAAGAATCAATAGAAAAAGATGCTCCAGCTAAAAAAGTTGATGAAGTAAAAAAGGTCAAAGATGCAAGCACAAGCAAAGTTGATGTACCTACTTCTAAAATTGAAGAGACAAAAACTTCAATAAAAGAAACGACTAAAAATGCGGTAGAAAAAACTAAAGCCGCTGGTACTGCAGTTGTAAGTCAAGTAGCTGAAGTTAAAAATAAAGCAAAGGAAAAAGCACAATCAATAACTGCATCAGTTAATAAAAAAATTGATGAGTCTGTGCTAGATAAGAGTGGCAATGATATGCCAGTTGTGTGGGACTTTGAGTTAGAGAATTTAGGAGGTGATGAATATGCTTTAAAATATATTGCAAGAATTGATGATGAATGGAATGTATATTCTCAGTATACAGATGATACAGGTCCTGTTCCTACCTACATTGAGTATGAAGTTAATGAAGGAGTTGAACTATTGGGAAAAGCTACTGAGCAGGGACATAAGAAAGAAGGAAAAGATCCTTTGTTTGATAATGTTGAAGTTATTAAGTTTTTGGGTGATGAAGATTTTGTAATCACACAAAAAGTAAAAGCTAACAAAAATTCAAAGCTAAAAGGATATTTAACTTATATGGCATGTGATGCTTCTCATTGTATGCCTCCTACTGATGTTGATTTTGAAGTAGATTTTTCAAATACCTACTTTGGAACTTTGAGATCAACAGAAGTCTCGGCTGCAAATGTTGTCCCTGTTGCATCAAATTCAATATTAACTCCTAATGCGGATGGATTTATTGATCAAAGAATTCCATCAATTACAACTTCAGTTGCAAACCCAATTAAAAATTGTGGAGGTGATGAAGAAGCAGGTTCTGATCTTTGGAAATCATTTATTCTTGGTTTTTTAGGCGGTCTTCTTGCTCTATTAACACCTTGTGTTTTCCCAATGATACCATTGACTGTTAGTTACTTCACAAAAGACACAAAGCGTTCAGGATTAATGAACGGATTGATTTACGGCGCTTCGATTATGGTGATTTATGTTTCTATGGGATTGCTCATCACCGCATTTTTTGGAGAAGATGCTCTCAATCAATTATCAACAGATGCAATTGCAAATACCATATTCTTTTTGATATTTATATTCTTTGCATTTTCGTTTTTTGGATACTATGAAATTACATTGCCAAGTTCATGGACCACCAAAACAGATTCTGTAGCTGACAAAGGTGGCATCTTAGGGATATTCTTTATGGCCTTCACTTTGGCTCTAGTTTCTTTTTCATGTACAGGACCAATCATCGGCTCTGCTTTAGTCTCGTCAGCAACAAGTAAATTAGGTCCTGCT
>CALHKJ010000415.1 GCA_938033975.1 uncultured Saprospiraceae bacterium
GGTTCTCCTTTTAATTTTTCACCATTTATAGCTTGATACCACTGTCTGTGTAGTTGCTGCCTTGGTCCATCAGAATGACCAATTCTTGGTAGCAACATTTTATCACTATTGGCATATGCATAATCTAATTTTTCATCTACCACTTCATAGCGATCACCTACACGTCCATATCTATCTTGTCTTAATAAATCCGATGGTTGTTTGTCAAAAGTTGGTCCGTATAATAATGCTCTTTCACCATATTGCTCTCTGTTTAGATAAGGAAGTAATCTTAGTGCATCACTTGGAACATTCATGTTGATCGGAGTATCTGCATTGGCTCTAATTACAATAACTCCAATGGTGGAGAATCCAATTGAAACCAATATTCCGGCAACCGTTAATAGATTTAAAAGTCTTAAATCTCTCTTGAGTCCAAGTAAGAAACCAGCACCAACTACTAAAGAAACCAAGAGACCTGGCAAACTTCCTGCGATGTCTGGATTGTCATATCCTAAGGCAGTTAAAATGATGATCAAGGACAATACAGCAATAGGTATAAATATCGACTTGCCATGGGAAGCCATCAAAAGTGTCGCTGCTAAAATGATCAGTAGAATAAGCGTTAGCACCAAGCCGGAATGAAAAGGCATCCCCATACTATTGACGGCAAACAACTCTAAATTTTTCCATAAGGTTGGTATACCAACGATAACTACTTTTTGAATAAAGTAAATCATAGCAACTCCACCCAATAGGGCGGCACCTAGACCGAGGATATTTGTATTCTTATACTTTTTGAAATAGTACATCAAGGCAATCGCTGGGAAGGTTAAGAGACTCAAAAGGTGAACACCCACAGACAGTCCGCCGCAATAAATTGATAGCACCAACCATTTGTCTGCTTTATTTGAATCTGGCATAAAATACCACTTCGTTGCAGCCCAGAAAGTTAGAGCTGTAAACATGGTAGACATGGCATATACTTCACCTTCAACGGCAGAGAACCAGATGGATGAACAAAATGCTGTTGATAAACCCGCCGCAAGACCAGCAAAACCTAAAGCCAAGTTTTGACCTTCTGTTGGTTCTTCAGTTCTTTCAGTCAAACTTAACTTTCCAAACATCATGGTAGTCTGGGCTACAAAAAATGCAGTAAATGCAGTAGCAAGTCCTGACATAAGATTGACAGCAAAGGCAATATTAGCTGGATCACTTGAAACAAGAGTAGCGACCCAAGTAAAGAGTCTGCCGATGATCATGAAAAGTGGAGCTCCAGGTGGGTGTACTACCTCTAATTTGTACGCACCTAAGATAAACTCCCCACAGTCCCAAAGACTACCAGTTCGTTCCGCCGATAGAAAATACACAACTGCTGCAATCAAGAAGACGGCCCAGCTGCTAATTTTCTTTACATTTTTGAATGAGTTCATTCTACAAAGTCAAGTGATTAAAATGCTTAATTCGCAACAAAATTAATAAAATAAACCACTAGATAAGGGCAGGAAGCCCAAAATACGACAAGCTTCGTAGTTCTTTCTATGAATGATAGCTTATTCGTTCTAAGTAAATGACTTATCCGTATAATTCTTCAATGATTTGGGCCTTTTCATAGCCTCTAGCTAAGAGTTTTTCTTTTGCCTCGTCGACCATGTTTTGCCACCCGCAAAGATAAAATCTTCTATTCTTGTCTTCCTCCTTGTATTTTTCCAAATATAAATTGTGAACATAACCTTGATAGCCTTCATATTCCTCTCTTGATAGAGCTACTGAATAGTCAAAATTTTCAAGTTCATTTTGGAGTTTCTTAAACTCCTCAGCATACAAAATTCCATTCCTGTTTCGTGTCCCAAAGATGAGGTGTATATTTTTTGTTTGCTTTCCTTGTCGATGGATATCCTTGATCATGCTTCTAAAAGGAGCAACGCCTGTACCTGTGCAGATAAAGACTAAATCGTGTTCTATTTTTTCAGGTAAACAAAATACTCCGCCAGGTCCTTTGAGTTTAAAGACATCACCAATCTGACATTTTTCCCATAGGTAAGTGGTAGCCTTGCCAAATGGTACTTTGACAATCACCAATTCGATCAGATTACTTTGGTTTGGTTCATTGGCTATTGAATATGACCTCCATCTATCCAACCTTTTTTCACCTATTGGAAGATCTAAGGTGATAAACTGACCAGCTTTGAATTCGAAGCTTTCAATCCCTTGTAATTCAAGGAAAAAGCTTCTCGTTGTATCTGATCTTTCCGTAGTTTTTACCAATTTGGCATCTATCCAGCGCGGCATTTAAAAATATTTGTTCCTCTATATTAACCAATTGGGAGGATATGGGTTTTAACTACTTGAAAGTTGTAGCTTTGGAAATGTAAATTAAGACTTGAAAAAAGAGACAGAAATAGGAAACAATCAAGAGCAGGAAGTTTTAGATTCAATCAACTCGAGAAAAATCATCATTCCAATGCTTTTAGGAATAGGTGTGCTTTTTTATCTCGTCTGGTCCAGCTTTAATCTCGAAGAGTTCAAAAAAATTCCTTGGGGCGGCAAAGTAATATTTTATACCCTACTTGCTATTCTAGCCTATACAGTTAGACATTTTATACTTTCCTATAGATTGAAAGTCTTATCCAACGATTTTTTCAGTTGGCCTAAAAGTATTGAACTCGCCTTCATTTGGGAATTTGCTTCAGCAGTATCTCCAACAAGTTTAGGTGGAAGTGCAGTAGGTTTGTTTCTTCTAGCTCAAGAAAAATTATCTGCTGCAAGAACAGTTACCTTGGTTATATATGCTGTGATCATGGATTCAATCTTTTTTATTATCACTATCCCCTTGTTGTTTTTTACACTAGGTCCATTAGGAATTAGACCTGATGCCAACAGCATTTCAGACTTAGGTGGAGTATGGATTACCATTATTGCAGTTTACCTTTTTATTCTTTTTTACGGAGGTATTTTTATTGCAGGAATATTTAGACCTAGCATTATTCAAAAGCTAGTTCGTTTTTTAGGAAGACTTCCTTTTTTGAGACGTTGGCAAGATGCATTCAACAAGACTGCAGAAGACTTGGTGGTAAGCTCACGAGAGCTACGGGCACATACCTTTGGATGGCATCTAAAGGTTTTCATTAGCACTGCATTAATTTGGATTGTTAGATTTCTAACGGTCAACTTTGTGATCATGGCTCTTACGGATTTGAGTTTATACGACTGGTACGATCAATATCTTGTTTACTCAAGGTCAGAAATGATGCACTCAATTACTCAATTTAGTCCTACCCCAGGTGGTTCTGGAGTTATTGAATATACTTTTGGTGGATTTTATTCAGATTATATAAGCCCTGGTATTTCTTCTATTGTTGCATTGGTGTGGAGACTGATCACTTACTATCCTTATCTGATTATTGGATTGATTATAGTGCCAAACTGGATTAGAAAAATCTGGTATAGACGCAGAAAGGAAGCCAGATTAAAAGCTTCATCAAAAAAATGAAATCTCTCAAGTCGAAGCATACAAAGGATAAAATTGAAGCCGGCTGCGATGAGGCTGGAAGAGGATGTCTGGCGGGTCCAGTGTTTGCATCTGCTGTGATACTCCCAAAGAGTTATAAAAATAAAGAACT
>CALHKJ010000416.1 GCA_938033975.1 uncultured Saprospiraceae bacterium
TCACATATTCAACTGATAAATTGTTTTGTGTATAATTAAAGTTCGGATTCAAGCTATCCAAGCTAATTCCATTGCCAGAAAGACTGGCAGATTTGATTGTTACTTTTTTGGAAGGCCTAGATACTTTTTCCTCTTCAATAATCCCCATTCCTTTCGAGGTCCCGATGTATAAATCTCCATTTAATTCTGCCAGATCAAATACTTGATTGGAGGGAAGTCCATGAGAAGAGTTATAATTTGAAATCTTGATTCTGTTGGGATCTATGATTGACACTCCTGCATAACTACCACAAACTATTTGCCCTTTTTCATTCACCAATATATTTTCAATATTATTGGAGGCAAGCCCATCCTCTGTAGTCAGATTGATTGCAGTTTCTTCCCCATCCCAAAACACCAACCCACTCCCAGTTGTTGCAATCAATATGGTATCGTTAATTATATTAATATCATTGATTCGTTGATTGAACAAAGGAGATAGGTGCTGCAGACTAGTAATGGTATCCATATTCCAAAAATGAAGCCCATCTACCATTCCCAGCAAGAAACCATCTTCATAATTGATAGCATCAAATATTCGATAGCGGGCTGTTCCACCAAAAGAAGAAAATATTGGAGGCGCATCAATTTGTTTATAAAAAGTAAAGTATGAAGGGGATAACATCATCCAACCCACACTATCTTCCCCAGCTATATATTTTGCTCGCAAAGGCAAATCTGGAAAACTTTTATGCTTACCCATAATAATTTGTTGAATGCCTGAATTTAAATTATAAGAGCAACTAGGATTACCAGCAGTTAATAATGCATTTTGCTTTTTATCAATTTTTAGTTCTCTCAAATCCGTCAGATTTGAAGCAATTATACTTTGGGTATTTTGACTAGGCTGAAATTCAATCAATTCTTTCTTTTCAACATTGACATAAAGGCGATCTTGATCATTCGAGGCAATATGAAAAACTTCTTTTCCTTCAAAATACGATGCACTGGTTATTACAGTTTTCTTTAAATAGAATAAACCTTGATCAAGGCTTGTGACAAATAAATTTTGATTTTGATCAATCAAAATTCTTGAAAACTTTGCTCCACCAAGAATACTACTAGCTTCGTTTTCCAAGAAGGCAGCTTTATTCTTATAATATAAAACCTGTCTCTCGAGAATACTAGCAGAAAAATAAGCTGAACCTAAGCTGACAAAATCAACCATCGCTTGCTGATCTAATAAACCTATCTGCATACAATCATCAAATATCTGCGTCCTACCAAAGAGATTTGCAAACCAATATTTTCCGCCCAATCCATAAATTCTTGTTGATAAATTATTATAAAGATTATTTGATGTTTCGCTTACACTTGTGGCTTTTTCAAATTTTGGGCAACCAACTGAAATTCGATTTATTTGGCCAATTGAAGAGTCATATATCACCAAGCTTGGATCTGATTCCTTTAAGTTTTCATCCATGTCAAAATCATCCTTTAAACACAATACAGTTTCATCAACAAAAAAAGGATGCATAGATAAGTACTCAGAACTTGATCTTTCTCTGACCAAAACACCCTGTTGATTCACTATGAGAATACCTTTACCTAGGGCAGCAATATATAATACTCCTTCTTGATCAACATAGAATTTGTCAAAGAAAGCATAATCTCTGAAAGGTTCAAGAAGATGATTGAATTTATACTCGACAATACTGTCAATTGAATGCTTATATTTAAAAAACTTCTTCGACAAGGTATTGATCCAAATGTCATTATTTGAATCTAAAACTAAATCAAGACAAGAAATATCCATTAGGCCTTCTTGAAAACCATAATTTTGGAACTTATAACCATCAAATCTTGATATGCCTCTGTCTGTTGCAATCCAAATAAACCCAAAACTATCTTGAACTACATCATGACATTCGTTACTGGGCAATCCATCTTCAACCGTAAACTTGGAGGTCTGAAAAATTGGTGACTGTGCGATCACACTCATTTTTCCAATAGCAAAAATAAGAAGTAAAAAATATGTTCGGGATGTTAATGTATACTTCACAATTTGATCCTCAGGTGATCAAATTTAAAAATTCTGACTTACGCCTGCGCGCCAAAGGCACACACTTCTTATCCGACAAAAGAATTGATCCCCCATCTTCATTTCTATAAGATTGAACGTGATCAAGATTGATTAAGTGGCTTGTGTGGCAACGGAAAAAATTGGGGAAATCTAGCTGCAATTCAATTTCCTTTAAACTTTTTGATACCATGTTTTTATTTCCACCAGATAGGTAAAAAGTGCTATACGAACCATCTGCTTCCACTCTCACGATGTCATCCAATTCAATACGCGTAATTTCTTTTTGATTGTGTATCGAAATTTTTCTTTTCGCATCAATCTTACTTCGATCTATTAAGTTTTTAAAATCACTGTATAATTCCGACACTTTTTTATGCTCTTCAACTCTTGCAACGGCTTTAATAACATCTGAAGGGCCATAGGGCTTTAGGATGTAATCCATTGCCTCGTATTTGAATGCTTCAAGAGCAAATTCTTTGTGGGCAGTAGTAAAGATAATTTTGAATGAACGATAATCTAGTTGCTCTAGAATATCACTAGCGGTACCATCCAATAATTGATAGTCAAGAAATACCAGGTCCGGTTTATTATAATTGATTGATTGAATTGATTCCTCTATCCTTTGTTGAGTATCTACCAGCTTAACATTGGGGCAATAGGTCGAAAGTAGATTGGAAAGTAGGAACTGAGCATTTAACTCATCTTCTATAATGATGGTTCGTAACATGGGGATAAAAATTATTGTTCATATTAAAATAATAATTTATTCGCCAGTTTAATAATTCTTAACATCGTCTATGGTCTCCTTAGGTTCAAAACTTTACATTTTGTATATTTATATACGTATCAACTAGTTGAAAACCATGAGTGGCGCTAAGTTGAAAGTTAATCACTTCTTCACAACCCGTTCGGTCACCACCCCACCTTCTTCAAAGTTCAACTGAAGAAAGTACATACCTGCAGAAAGTTCTTTGATAGAAATTGCCTTTGATATATCTCGGGCTTCATTTACGGAAGTAGAATAAAGAATTCTTCCATGCAAATCTAGTATACTGACATTTACATCTTGCTTGTCATTCCATGAAGCATTTAAGGTGATGAGATCATCTGCAGGATTTGGATAGGCATTCACCAATACCGTGGTCTCTAAGTCTGTAATTCCGGTTCCCACCGTATTTTCAGCATTAAATGTCGGATTCATGCTTTGAAACGCGCCTGTGCCATTCGGGAAGCGACCGTAAGACACATCCGTCGTTTGTTCTTCATAGCCCAGCT
>CALHKJ010000417.1 GCA_938033975.1 uncultured Saprospiraceae bacterium
CATGCAACATCATAGCAGTTACAGTACTATCTATACCGCCACTCATTGCTACCAATACTCTACCCTTTTTACTCATTAGGAATTTTAATTGAAGTGCAAATATCTTACATTTTTTATTCCAATGGACTCTTTTGACATAAAAAAAGCCAGACCGAGCTGGTCTGGCTATATATTTAGACTAAATGATTGATTTATGCCTTATTAAAAACAATTGGTAGTGTATAAATTTTATTGACAGCAGCACCCTTTGCATTGATGTCTTTTCTACTCAATAAGCTTCTGATTTGATCTGAAATTTCAGACTCACCAATATTGACAATTACAATCTCATTTTTTTCATTCAGAAGAAACTGAACTACCACTTTCTCAGAATCTTTTTTCATGTCAGATAAATCAATATCATCTACAAGCTCAATAATTTGCTTTCTTAATTCAGAAGGCTTTGAGTCAGGAGAATTTGCAAATGCTTGTGTGTTTGTGAAAGCAGCGACGAATAATGGCAGAACAAATATTTTTAGAATTTTCATGTTTATTATTTTTTAAGTTAAGAATAGTGAATTCTGTAAGCGATTATTATTTGTGTATTTGTCTGGCCAGATCAATTACACCTATAGTACGAACAGAGTACAGGCAATGTTACATGGAGAATGAAAAAAAGTATCGCTTTCTACGAATGACTCAAGAAGAAAGACAAAGGGTAAGAACTATAAGACCAAACAAAAAGAGGAAATTTGTTGAGATGTTAACTACTTGTAAACAAGTTTCTAAAGACCTGTGAATTTAAAGTTAGGGCTCAGTGAAAACAACTAAGGCTCTTCGATATTCTATTGTAAATCTTGTGGTAGAATCATCCACAATTGACCATAATGATGCAAGTAACTTGCTTGTCTTCTTGCCTCTTTTCCGACACCCATGTAAAGATCTACATGACCAGGACCTTTAATAGCAGCTCCAACATCTTGAGCTAAAACAAATCTCCACTCATGGTGACTGATTTCATTTTCACTGTTTAGGATGGGAATATTTGCAAGTAATACAGCTCCTAGTGGAATGTGCTTTCTATCTACTGCGATTGAAATAAAGGGAGTCAGAGGAACATTACCAGCACCAATGGGCTTGCTATCCTGTGGCGAAAAGAAAACGTAAGATTGGTTCTCGTTTAATATTTCATTGACATGATCTGGGTTTTCATCAAAATACTTTTGTATTCTTTCAAGAGACACGCTTTTGGCTGACATGTAACCTTGATCTATCATATAGCGACCAATACTTTTATAGCTATGTTGATTGCCTCCCGCAAAAGCCAGAAGTTTTTGCTCCCCGTTTTCAAATTCTATAATACCAGAGCCTTGAACTTGCATGGTATATATACTAAACTGATCCTTTGCATAGGCAATTTCAAGATCACGACCTTTTAAAACCTCTTCTTCTACAATCTCTTTCCTGCTAGGAAGTCGCCCCTTCCAATTTACAGGATATCGATAGATTGGAAATTTAAAGATAGAATCAGCTACTTTCCTGACCTCTAATATTGGAGTAAAGTAGCCCGTAAAATGAACATTACCTTTTTGATCTTCGCCTTGTAATTGAAAAGCTGTAAAATCCTCTAAAGATATTTCTTCATCATTTTGAACTCCTATTAAATGATTTAGTACTTCGGAGATGTGTTGTCTATTTATTTCTTTTCCATCAATTTCGATATCTCGAATTTTAGCATGGCGCAAAATTTTCAATTGACTTTGCAAACCTTCTTTGAAAGTGGAAGTCATTTGCGGAAGCGGAAATGAGTCTAGGATTTTAGTACTTAAGCTTGTTTGGAAAATCTGGCTGTCGTCTTTACCGTTTCCTTCAAAATCATAACCACGACCAAGCTCATTTGGGAGAGTATCTTTTACTGTTTGAGCTTCAAGGTTTGCTTCTAGGATTTCTGTTGCATCCAGGAATTCTGGCTCAGTACTATTACACTTCATTAAAAGTATAACAGCTAACGCAAAGAACAAGAAATGAACAATCTTTGGCATAAACTAAAGTAGATAGGAAAGAATAAAGCTGAAAATACAAAAATTAATGAATGAGAATCAATTTTTCATTCAAACATAAAAAGAAAAGGCATCAAACTTGCGCTTGATGCCTTTCATATATCTATTTGTTTTTCTTATTTCACTAAGGTAACATTACCCGTTTTCACAAACTCCTCTCCTTCTGCGCAATTTACACTGACACAATATCCGTATACATCAGGTGCAAGCTCAATTCCCTCAAATCTTCCATCCCAACCATTGACATTTGAATTGGATGAGTCAAAGACTGTTTCTCCCCATCTATTAAAAACCAATAAATCAAAATCATCTACTGCATTTGTATGCACTTCAAAAACATCATTGTGTCCATCTCCATTTGGTGTGAACATATTTGGAACATAGAAATTCTCAATTCTACATTGTACTTCTCTTACTTCTAAAAAGAAAGTGAATGTCTCTTCACATCCATCTGGTGAAACCACAGTTACAGTGTAGGTCTGCTGACCAGCTGTGCTTGGAGTGACAGTAGGATTGGCACTAAATGGATCATCAAAGTCACCTGATGGACTCCACTCATAAGTTGAACCTGGAATATCTGGGTTAACCATTAGTTGTGTTGATTGTCCAAAGAAAATATCATTTGGCTCTGCTGATACTACAACGTTGTTTACCATCAAAAGAGAAACTGTATGTAAACTTGTGAAAGTACAGCCCTCCGCATTTACCGTGGTCAAAGAATAAACGGTGTTTGGACTGTTCGGCAAAATGGTTACAGTGGACTCCGTATTAGAACCTATTATTGCTTCTTGTGGTTCCCACAAATATGTCACTCCTTCACCTTCCAAAATTGTAGATTCTAGCAGTGCTTCCTCTCCTTGACAAAGTGCTGTTGGACCGGTAATTTCTGCTTCCACATTACTTTGGCTTACTTGAAATTCACCAGAAATTTGGCAACCATCATCAGTTGCCCCTTCTGCAAAGTAAACATTGTCACCATTGGGGAAAACGACCAGGGTATCTGTTGTACCTATAGTATTTCCATTAGCATCTAACCATTGAAAGTCATTTACATTCAATGAATCCGTAGATGCTATTAATGTTACCTCATCACCATCACAGTAAACAGTGGAGCCACTTATTGTTGTAATTTGTATATCTTCTAAATCAGGCTCTACTATTTCAACTTGAGCTGAATTGGAACAACCAAACAAACTTGTAGAGACAACTGTATACATTCCGTAATCTTCTGCTGTTAATTCAAAATCTTCTTCAGTGCTTATTGTATCACCATTGACATCAAGCCATACGATCATATTACCATCAGTAGTGACATCAAAAAATTGAGTTTCACCTTGGCAAAGTATAATGGCGCTTGTGTCAGGTTCAATTGATATTTCTGGGCTAGGCGCAAATAGAACATTGACAAAAGTACTACTTGGGCATTCCGGATTCAGTGGATCTGTAATGGTCAAATTAAACATAGTCAGTTCATCAACTGAGACTGTTGGATTTGGATCAGCTGGATCCTCCAAGATACCTTCAGGTGTACTTTCCCATAAAAATTCATAGGAAGCATTGAAGTTTGGATTTAGTGAAACTGAATCTCCTTCACATTGCACCAATGAATTGATAATGTCAATCGGAGGTCCTGATTGGACGCTTACATTTACCTGCCCGACTGAAGTACAACCTCCAATATCAGTAACAGTAACTGTAAAAGAAGTAGGCTGAGTAACCAAAACAGTTGGACTAGGTAGTATTGGATTTATGGGAATAGATGGATCAGATGAGGCCCACATATATGTATAAGAAGTATTAGGGCTAGGATTAAGCAATAAAGCCATCTGTGTACATTGGATCGCATTAAAGTTATCGATTTCTGGAGCTAATGGTGGACCATCGCCAGGCTCAACTGTGACCATTCCTTCTGCAGTGCATCCCGCTTCATCAGTTACTACAACCGAAAATACTGTTGTTTCAGCAATCAGCAATGAAGGACTTGTTGCAAATTGATCAAAAGATGCAGTTGGATTGGCGGACCATTCATAATTCCAATTGGGATTCCCACTTGGGTTCAGAACAATCGGAGTCAATGAACAAGTTGAGGTAACATAGTTTGTTAAGAATGGTCCAAGTTCAGGTCCACTTACTCCTGTTACATCAAATTGCATTTCTAATTGATCGGTACATCCAGCTATATTGGTTGCTAGCAAATTTACAGTTACTGTTTGTGCTTGAGAAACAGTAATTGGAGGTGGCACTTGCGTATCATAGTTTGTAGTACCTTCATCCGTTGTAACTGACCATTGCCAAGAATCAATACCTATGCTTGTTGAGGTCAAATTTTCTATTTCAAATTCGATATCTGTATCACCGCATCCAGTTGAACTTGCAAGAGCAAAGTTGACAGATGGATCATTTGGCTCCGAAACTGCAACTGTTGCAAAGGCAGTATCTTGACAAATCCCATCAAAGGTTACCAAGACTATATCGTAAAGACCAGATTCTGGGAAAGTATATGAAGGATCTTCCTCCTCTGTTGTTTGACTTAAACTAGGAAAATCAAAGAACCATTGATACTCTAAAGGGTTTCCCTGTGTTGACTCGCTCATATTTTCAAAACTCACTGTCAGTCCATCACAATTTGGATTTGGATCGACAGCAAAATCTGACAATGGTGGATCAGTACACAATCTTACATTGTATTCAAAGTCCCTTCTTGTTTCTGATATTTTTACCCCATCTCTGTATTCTTCAACACAAATTCCAACGATAAATTGTCCAACCAAGCCCGCATTTACAGTAAGTAATCCTGTCTGAGAATCTAAAGCCAAAGGAGTACCAACTCCAAGAAAATTATTTACATCAAAGCCAGAGGTAAATGTTACATTTTGAAATGGTGGAAAATATTCTGTATTTGACAATGCATCTGCGTCTGAACCTCCTTCTGTTGGTACACATAATTTATACACCAAAGAATCACCATCTATATCTATGGCTGAGGCATCAAACTCTAAGTCTTCATTTGCGCAAGCATATACATCTGCCCAGTTTCTAAAGCGAGCAGCATTGTTACATAAACTTTGTGCTTCTGGTGTCAGTTCAATCCAATAGGTACCTCCTGTATCTAAAGGATCTACAACATTTAATAGTGTACTATTTCTACAGCATCTTCTAAAAGAAAGGATGTAACCAAGCTCATTAAAAGGCAAGGTAACTACTCGTACATATCTTTGTCTCTGGACACATACAGGATCGTTTAACACCCTACAAGCTACATTGGGATCTCCTAACTGTAAAACATCTTGAACTTGGATTGTCCATTGACCGCCATCTCCTAAATCTGTCAACCAATTGTTTTCAGTATCAAAAACTTTAACAGTAGCAAAACTGTCTAGCGCCAAGGCTTCTCCATCACCTAAGGCACAATCAACAGCAAATTCAACTGTAATTTCATACTGATCATTACCAAGGCATCTGTATTGAATATTACCACCGATCACATGCGTAGCAAGGAGGCTAGTAGAGCAAAATAACCCTAGAAAGATGGCACCGATATATTTATATAGATTAAAATTCATCTTTATTATTTTCTCTTAATTATCAAATTTAATTTCATCAATCTCTACCCTTCTTTCTCTTGAAGCTTGAGGGCTATAAATTGAGTTTAATGCATCTGTTTGTTTATCTGAAATTCCTGTAGGAGCAGATGTTTCACCAAATGATCTTTCAGTAATAATTAATTGACCGGAGTTGATATATTTCACAAGAATTCCACCATCCCATTTCTTTAAAGCATTTCTAACTGAGTCTACCCGTCTTTGTCCCAAATTTAGGTTATAATCGTTTTCGGCTAAAGGACTTGCAAATCCTCGCAGATATAGATTAACTTTTTGCCCAGAGCGCATCACCTCCAATAAAGTAGGAAGCATCAATTGCAAATTGTCATTTCCTCTTTTCACTTCTCCTTCAAAAAATTGTTCAACTTCTGCTCTTCCCGCTTGTCCTTTTATTGCGCCATACTTGTCCATGAAAACTTGTTTGCGTGGATAGTATTTCTCATAAGTTTCTGAGTACCACAGATTAGTTGTACTAGCATTGGAACTTGGATTTGGATGATCATTATCAAAGTATAATCTAACAGGAATCATTCCTTCCAATGTGGCAATCTTTTGCTCAGTTAGGTATAGATTTTTTATCACCTCACCTGACAAGCCAGCTGTTGAAAAATCCAAAGTACCATCTGCAAAACCTTGCTTCGTTCCAACCAATCTATAGTTGGGACAATCAGAATCTAAGCCAAATCTCACCTCATTGCTTCCGCCAGTACTTTTTGTAGCTTCTTGTCCAGTTGAAGTACAAATTAATTTTACTGAAGTAAAATCAAGTGACCTATTGGTTGTTTTATCAAATGTATTCACAATGAGAGCCAAGTCCCTTTTGCCTGGTTGCATGTTAATCTTTTCTGTAATGGATGGATTTCCACAATCTGCTGTATACGGGCCGAGGTTTTTGATAACTGTATCATATCCTTCTCTATACACTGTAAGCTCGTATTCATCATCACAAGAAATGGCTACAGTATGGTCATTACCATTGGGATTTTCACTATCGTAAATAATTTCTCCTGTTTTTAAGTTCTTTAGAACCATTCGAGAATTATCTAAAGGCTGATTGGTTTCGCCATCATAGATTAATGCAAGCAGATCAATAGTTGTTTTTTCTACGTCGATTCTATAGATATCGTAACAACATGTTTCATAAGTATCATCTGTAAAGTTTGACCCTAATCTATTAGAAGACATGTATGCTTTTGTTCCATCTTCATTTAAGTGAAAATAAATATCATTGTAAGATGAATTGTACCCAACTCCTAGATTTGTTATTGACTCTCCTCTATTTTTATACAAATCAAAACCACCAAATCCATCACGGCTGTTTGAACTAAAGTATAGAGTTTCGGAACGTTGGTGATAAAAAGGAGTAATATCATCTCCTGCAGTATTGATACCTGCATTGACTGGAGTTGAGAATATCATATTCTTATTAAAACTTGACATCCATATATCCAATCCTCCTTCTCCGCCTGGTCTATCGGAAACAAAGTATAGAAACATAAGCTCATCATCAACACGCACACTTGGTTGTGTTGAGGTATATCCTGACATATTTATATTAGATGAAAGGACTTTGCTATTTGCATAATTTCCAGTATTGTCTCTGACTGCGTAATGTATATTACAATTAAGTTTTTCTTGCATACCATACTGACAAACAGTGTAAAACATCAAAGAACCATCTGGACTGAAAGTAGGATTAGAATTCATACTACCCTCATCCGATTCTTGAACCAAATCTGTTATCGGCATGCTTGTGCCATTTTCATTCACTAAGATTTTGGAAATCAAAGTTTTATTTTTTCTAGATCCGTAGGGATACCTCATTGATGCAAAATATAATTTGTCATCAAGGAGATAAGAACCTTGTTCACTATAGGAAGTATTTACATCATCCCCTAATTTTTGTACTGCAATGCCCATTGGTTCAGTAGGTTGTTGCTTAGCCCATTCTGCAGCAGACAAGCCAGTTTTTACCGATTCTACCAATCCTGGGTCCTCAACACTATCTTGGTATTCAGAAAGAAACAAATTGTAATTTGAGATTGCCTCATCGTATTTTCCTTTAAGGTGTTGTGTGTTAGCAAGGTAATAAAGTGCTCCACTTTGTCGATCACCAGAAAAGTTTTCAATGTAATAGCTAAAAGCTTCTTCTGCCCGATTGTACGAGTTTTGCTTAAATGCTGCCTTACCATATTTATACCAAAGATTTTCATCAGAGTCTTTGATCTCAAGTGCCTTGGAGTAGTGTTTTAAAGCAGCATAAAAGTTTGATTCGGTCATAGCCAAATCTCCTGCCTCAACATATTCATTGAATGAATATTGTGCAGAAAGTATATTTGCGCTCAGCATCAAAAAGATGATAAGCAAATTTATCTTGTTTGTCATTTTCTTCAATTTAGAATTACCCATTTAATAAATTGGACAAGGTCTTCTTCCTGCATAAGGAGGAGCTGAAATAATATATCTTACAGC
>CALHKJ010000418.1 GCA_938033975.1 uncultured Saprospiraceae bacterium
ACGCGTTAAACTCGATAGAGGTATAAGGTTGTTTTACCATTTAATATATCAAAGACTAAGAGAAAACCCAGTTGCATAACTGGGTTTTATTTTAAGGTTAACGGTCCTTAGGATATGTTAGTGCCAAAAATTATTTTAATATCCTATTACGGCTACACAAAATCCAAACAACTATGTTAAAATTCAGCTGCACTTAATACGTGATTAAAATTCGTTGAAATATGGATCCTTTTAAAAGTCAAATACAAAATTCAAAACAGGAATGAACTCACCTCCATCAAAATTTCTAAAGCCTAACTCGTTGGTCTCTGCATTGTAAGAGACACCATTTAGGTTTTTCTTATTGGTCAGGTTTTGTATATCAAGGCTAATACTTCCACTGAATCGTTTCTTATTAAAGCGGTAAGATATTCTTGAATCAATTCTTGAGTATGGAGTAACTTGTCCTTCCCAAAAAGAATTGGCAAGAGGCACGAATCTTTGTTGCTCAGCTGAAAGAACGGGATCATGTGGTGTATATCGATATCCACCATTGTAAAGAAGTCTTGCTCCAAATTGAAGAGCACCACCCTTTTTAAATTCTATTTCCCTTCCTAGGGTGAAGGTAGAAACCCATTTTGTAGAGAAACGAGTAGGATTCTTTACCCCCTCAGCAGAGATTGAATTCGATTCAAAGAAAGAGCCTGTCAAGAGAAAGTACATCTTATTTGAGAAGAACTTTTCAATGGCAAGGTCAACTCCAAAGTTTTCTCCTTTCCCTTCACTAATGGTCGCAAAAGGTGGAAAATCTGCTTGGTTATTTAGCATCCAGTAACCGTCACCAATATCTTCTGCCCTAACTGGAACATTGGTTAAACGTTGGTAATAAAATTCAGCATTTAGTTTGATAAACTTTTTGCTAACAAAAGTATAGCTCCCAATAAAGTGGTAGGCATTCATAAATGGAAGATCAAAGTTTGGATTGACTGGAGTTCCATTTCGATTTTCAGTAAAAAAGTAAGCAGCGAGGGGTAACATTTGGCTATGTCTTCCCATGGCCAGTCCAATGGTGTTTTTTTGATTGAGTAAAAACTTGGCTGATAATCTTGGATCAATAGCACCAGTCCCATTGATAGAGAGACCCATTGCGTGTAGTCCAAAATTAAGATTGACTTTCGGGTGAGGAACATATTGTGCTAGGCCATACACTTGACCTGTCATTCCTAAACCTCCACCATCTAGATTCAAGTTGGCATTCTGTGTTGTGACATCAGAGCTACTGCTTCTTTCTCGGGTCTCTTTAAAAAAATCATATTGTATACCATGCACTATAGCTCCAGTCTTCATTTTCCATTGAGGTGAATATTCTTTCCAATAGGTCCATGCTGTAGATATCCTGTTGTCAAAATGTTCTTCCGTATGATATCGATATCTATCATTATTTACTGCCAAGGTATCATAGGTACGACCTACAAAACCTGACATGATGCTTGTTGTATTTTTCAAATAACTTTTATCATCAATAATGCGAGTATAAGTAACTCCCAGAGCTCCGGTGCTGCTATCATTAAATCGATCTTCCCAGTGATTTGAAAATCCTAGCTCTCTTTCCACTGCTGGCTTAGGAGAATAATGCTCTTCCGAAAATCCACCTATCCCGAAGATGGTCCATTTTACTTTGGGATCTTTGCCATCCATTGCAATATTAAAAGACAGATCTTGAAAGTTATTACTTACACGCTCCCCTATTAATTCGAAGCCAAAACTATTCAGTAGTCCTAAGGTTGAATATCGATAGTTGACCAAGTATGAAGATTTATTTTTTTTGATGGGACCTTCAGTAGCAAAATCTAAACCAAGCAAACCAATTTTTACTCTATGTTGTCTTTCTATTTTATTTCCTTGTCTAAAATGCACATCGAAGGCTCCAGAAAGTGCATTGCCAAATTCGGCAGGCATCCCTCCCGTGTAAAAATCTGAGCGACTCAAAAGTTGTGCACTAAAAATTGTGATTCCTCCACCAGAGGTTCCTGGTCTTGCAAAGTGATTGGGATTTGGAATATCAATGCCTTCCAACCTCCATAGTATACCAACACTCGAATTACCTCTTACGATGATATCATTTTCAGTATCATTGGCACCAGTTTGTACACCTGGATAAGATAGTGCCATTCGTCCCATATCGTTAACTCCTGCTGGCATTCTTTCTGTTTCTTCAACAGAAAAAGATCTCGCACTTACAGTTGCAAGATTGTTCATCGGTGCATTGGTATTTCCATCAGCAATGATCTCAACATTACCAATCATAATTCCTTTTTGCAATGATATCTCAAGGTTTTCTGTCCGTTGCGAACTAATGATAATTCCTTCCGTCACAAAATCTTGATAGCCTACATAACTAAATCGAAATTGCTGTCTTCCTACAGGAACCGACTCTAGATAAAATTCTCCTTGAGTGTCTGTAATTGCGCCAGTTGACTCTTGTCCTACGATAGTAACAGTAACTCCAATTAATGGAATATTGGATTCTTTGTCGAGGACGGTTCCTTGAATTTTTTGGGTGTTTGCTTGTGCATAAGTTATGCATGGCAGCATACTTATGATGAACACTAAAAGTAAGTTTCTTGTAAAGTTGAAGTTCATCTTATCAAAATAGTATTTTTTTTCAAATAAGCTTTATACTTTTTTGTCTACCGCGCCTGCCCAGAGTGCCTCAGGTACGTCGTGGAGGCCGCACAAAAAAGTAATAAAAAAACCCACCGCTGTATAGCCTTCACTTAAAATGCGGATTCAGGTCTTCGGAATAAGAGAGCCAAGAGGTCGGGAGACCTTTGGCTAGTTTTAAGGCGTTAATGTTTTTAAAACTCGCAGAAGGTCACCTGACCTCTTTGCTAGCTTTTAATCGCAACCTCCCTCTAGATTATCTATCCATTCTTTTACAAGGTCCAAGCCTTCTTGGTGAATTAATGTCCTACCCAATTCTGGCATCATCTCGCCTGGGTCTTGCGTGAGCATGCGGTAATAAATGATGGAAGCATCTGCATCACCAGGTTGAATATCGAAAGATCTGCCTCCAGCTCCTTTTCCTGCTGCTACTGGTGGTTTGCAAATCCCAAGATGATTGGATCTTGTTTCGTTGTATTGTAGAAATAGGCCTGAGGTGTTTCCTGGACCGTTAGGGCGATGACAATGTCCACAATTGATATCAAGGTATGCCAATGCGCGATCTTGTATTTTTGCGGATTCATCTGTGTAGGCAACCATTGTTTTGGGTATTGTTGCTGTGCTTAGATCAATTACTCCTTTCTCTTTCAAAAACTGAATTTGAGAAACTTGTTTTCCATCTAAGTTGATCATTTTATCAATGTTGGCATATTTAAAACCTATGGGTTCTATTTTTTCATTGGCATTGTGACAACTCTTGCATTGATTCTTGTTTGGAATGACATACTCAAAATCTTGGGAAACTTCATCATGATTTAACTTCAACGGAATCACTGCGCCCAATTTGCTCCTTTTGGCAATCGAGTTCTCATCATTCCATTTATAACTTACGGCTTTCCACATTTCGGCTTCTTTGATTAGCAGTCGTGTTTCGATGAGGCGATCATCACCAAGTTGCTCTTCGTTGTAGCCAAAGTTCTTGACCAAGATTGTACCCTCTGGCCAATCAAAGTGTCCATCTTCTTTTAGGGAAGCTTTTTTGCCTTCTGGCAAATAGATGTAACGGTTCTTATCAGCATAGTCAGAAAATAATTCATTGGTAACTTCATATTTTACCAATTGTGCTGAAGGAATAAATTCTTCAGTTACATTTTCATAAATACCAAACTCTGATAAGTCTTCAAAAAATTCTCCTTGAGGAGGAAGTTTGATTTCTGATTGAACGGCTTGATTAGGAGTACTACATGCTTCATAAAGTATCCAAGAAAATAATATGAGGAGTATATAAAACTTAGATACATTCATAAGCTGACAAATCTTTCACTACCTTATCAAAATCATTTGCTGCATCAATATTAGCAAAACGGAGATCTTCGGCTTTGTTATTTTTTATGCAAATGTTCATTGGGTTATCGCCAGTGGCTCCATCCTTTGTTATTCCATCATAGAGAATATCTTGAGGCTTCCCTGGAAATAGCATGTTGACCATTTGCCCAAATCTTTTGGTGACATCAGGAATGGCAGTTTTACGAACCAAGGTGTTATCATGAATATTGATATCATAGGTGTAAGGATCATATCGTTCATCTTTCCACTTATTCTCAGTCATATGATAGGAGCAGATGCCAATTCCAAAAGTTTTGTGATTGCTTATTTCATTGTTATAGACTTCTACATCTTTTGCAGCAAGCAAAACTATACCTGAACCAGGTGGAACAATCGCCACCATATTTCCTTCGGTGGCAAAGTTCTTTAAGTTGTTGTCGATTATTTTGTTTCGGTAAAGTTTACATCCTTTCCCATTCACCAATTTTAAGTCAGGCAAATCAAAAACCAATAGACCTCCGGTATTATTTTCTGCAACATTATCGAATACCTCTGAATTGATACAATTCTCAATTTCGATTCCTGCTACGTTGTGGTGGGCATAGCAATTTTTCACTATCACATTTTCAGATTGACCAACATAAATTCCAGCATCGGAAGCATATGCGGCTTCACACTTATCAATATTGACATCAACACATTGTACAGGATATAAACCATATGCTCCATTGCTTGATTTTGTTCCTTGGGTCCAAGTAGTTTTGACTTCAACAATATCTACTCCTTTGCAGCCTTGCAATTTGATTGCATCTCCACTTGCATCTGCAATCGTAAATCCTTCTAGTGTAATGGAGTCTGCCGTTATTCTCATTCCTTCCGCTCCAGAACTTTGGCCTAAAAAAGAAAGAATGGTTTTATTCATTCCAGCACCCTTTATCGTTACATTAGAAATACCATCAAGACTCAGGGAGCGATTGATTTTATACAATCCTTCAGGAATAGTGATGGTCGAGTTAGCACTTGCGTCCAATAGTTTTTCTTGGATGATTTCATAACCATTTTCAAAAACGATATCATGAGTTGCCGTATCCTTGTCTGACTTACAAGAAGTGAATGTAAGACAAAGTACACCAAGAAGGAGAATTAGGTTATAAACAGCTTTGGATCGCATAATTTCGGTTTTTATAAAAGTAATTGGTTTTTTTATAAAAAAAGTGCTCAAATATGAATTTAATTCATGCAAATGGAATTTGTTGTTTGTCTCATACTTTGGATTATTATTACTCTAGACTGAAGCATGATTATGGGGATTGGGATGGATTAGATTGATTTTTGATTCTTGTAAGCTCAATAAACCTTTGCTTATCAAGGGTACATAAAAAGAAATCCTAAGAATCATTTTAAACTCTATAATCATGCTTTGACCCAGAGTAAATTTAAAAGTCATATCTTTAAGCTACTTCCTGAATGATAGTCAATTTCATTTAAATCAATGCCTATGAAATTTCTTTATTCATCTCTCTTAATATTAATTTCTTTTCAAGTTCAATCTCAATGTACCTGTGAACCAATTCAGGCTAGTGGAACAGAAATAACAGTGAGTAGTGTTCAGGAATTAGAATCTGCTATTGATCAAGCAAATATGAACAATGGGAATATCACTATCATACTTATGCCTGGTACTTATTCCTTAAGTTCGAATTTGAGATTCATAGCTGAGAATATGGAGAATCTCACGATTATGGGTTCTACTGAAAATAATGCAGATGTAGTTATAAAAGGATTAGGTTGGAATAATAATGCGGTTACACACATATTCAATGTTGCAGCTGATAATTTCACAGTGGCGAATATGACCATTGGTGAGGTTTTTTATCATCCTATCCAGGTGCATAGCAATCCAGCTGATGCAGATAACTTCAGAGCACAGAATGTCAGATTTGTCGATGCCAAAGAACAACTATTAAAAGTTTCCGGAGGTGGAGAACTATTTGCAGACAATGGTTCTATTATGTGTTGCGAATTTGAATTTACTGAAGGCATAGCCTATCAATATTATACAGGAGGCATTGATGCACACCGATCAAAAGATTGGGAAGTGAGATTCAACTCCTTTAGAGGAATACGATCACCAGAAGCAAGTCTTGCGGAACATGCAATTCATTTTTGGAGAGAAAGTTCAGGAACAGTTGTTGATGCAAACCTAATCATAGATTGTGATCGAGGGATTGGTTTTGGTTTAGGAGATGACATCGCAAATGGTCATACTGGTGGATTGATCATGAACAATATGGTACATACTTCAAGAGATGTTGGTATTGGTTTGGAACTTTCAACGGATACAAAAATTTATAACAATACAGTTATCACAGAAAACTATCCTCGCTCTATAGAATATCGGTTTGCCGGAACAACCGATGCACATATAACCAATAATATAGTGAATGGACAAATCTCAGATCGTTCAAGTGGCTCAACTGGAGTTTTATCCTACAATGTTACAGTTGAAGGTGATGATAGATTTGTAGATGCTTCAAATTATGATTTCCACATTGAAGAATATGAACCAGACGATCAGCTCCTAGGTGCCGGAATTGAATTACCGGAAGTAGAAATGGATTTCGATTGTGAATATAGAACTCTTCTTAATGCATCAGATATTGGTGCAGATCAATTGTTGATAGAAGTATCGACAGAAGATCGGATTGATGAATTAAGTATTAAGATTTATCCAAATCCAAATGCAGGAGAATTTGAATTAATAGGAAATATTGAAGGTTCGAAAATAAAATTGATAGATCAGTTGGGACGAGTTATTTTAAAGAAAGAAGCTTCAACAATCAATATTCAATTTGATATTTCTGATTTAGAAGAAGGAATATATTTTATCCAATTATTCAAGGAAAATTCTATAGTAACCAAAAAGATTATTGTTACAAAATGAAAAATGCAATCAGATTCATAGTAATGTTGTTTATCCTAGCTTATATGACTTCTTGTGGAGCAGATCACAAACATGGTGCGGCCTCTAACTCCTTTATGAATCAATCCAAATTTGAAGAATTGGTAGAAAGGTTTGAAGGAAACGATCGAGACAATTGGCAAAAACCATATGAGATTATTAAGTTATTTGGAGATCTTAATGGTAAAAGAATTATGGATATCGGAGCGGGTACTGGATACTTCTCTTTTAAATTGGCAGAAAAAGGAGCAGAAGTAATTGCTGCTGATGTAGACAAACGATTCTTGAAATATATTGCTGACAAAAAAGTAGAACTTGGAGATAGTTTGGTTACCACAAGACTAACAGAATATGAAGATCCACTTTTAAAAGAAAAGGAGGTGGATCATGTGATTATAGTAAATACCTATCATCACATAGATAATCGAGTTGAATATTTTTCGAAAGTCTATCGCGGTATGCAAAGCAAAGGCAAACTTATGATTGTCGATTTTAAAAAAGAAAATACGCCGCACGGCCCACCGAAAAGACATTGACTATCAGCAGAAAAAGTAAAATCTGAAATGAGCCAAGCTGGATTTAGCACTTTTGTGATCAATCAAGAAATGCTAGAAAATCAGTATGTTTTCATTGCTCAGAAGTAGATTTTAATGATTTAAGATTTAAGACGAAAGACGAAAGAAAGACTTCAGAGGTCAGACTTCAGAATCATACATCATAGGTCATACATCAATACATCATAGTCCTAAAAACATACATTTATAGTGGCTTCAAAGTCTGAACTACTAGGTACTTCAAAACCAGCTTCTAGAAGAATGGAAACTGGAGCAGTATATGATACATTAATGTTAGGCTTCAAACAAGCATTACTTTCAATGTCTTGCCCTGCACAAAAGTCTTCGCTTTCAGTTATGGGTCCAGTGATCTGAAAAAGTGGTGGTGGTGGACACACACTTGAATTATCCATGATTGTTACTGTTGTATTGCAAGCTGATGAGTTTCCGCACTGATCGTAAACAATCAACTGAACATTTACAATTCCAACATCTGCACAAGTAAAGGTATTAGGGATCAAGTCGAAAGTGAGACTTGAACTACAATCATCTGCGCTTCCTCCATCAAAAATTGAAGCTGGTAAAATCAGGGTCCCGCTTGCTGGAATGTCTGCACTAATACCCGATGTACAAACTGCTGCGGGTGCGTTTGTATCTACTTTTTCAATTCTCTGATCAAAGTTTATATCGAATAAGGTTCCACACCATAATTCTGTTACTGTCCATGTTCTATTAATTACCTCTATACAACCTGGTATTACATTATCCGTATAAAACACATTTACATTACAGGCAAGATCTAAATTGACCAAGTCTTGGTTATTGAACTGAGGGTATCCTGTGACACTAGGATCATCTGAGTTTGTGCAGTTTAGTTCAGTGTTACTAGCCAAGGTAAAATCAGCGGGGAAAACAATAGAATTCAAAT
>CALHKJ010000419.1 GCA_938033975.1 uncultured Saprospiraceae bacterium
CAACTGTACTGGCTTTAATCCATACTACCACAATTATTTGGAAAAGAATTATTTCTAAGGTACCTCCCTGTAAGTCGTGATTTGTATATTTATCTTGATTGTCTGATATGACAATCGAACTTTAGAATCAAAAAAAATGACAAGAAATGTCATATATCAAATCATTGAACATAAATACACAGAAAAAGAATCCTTTTCCCTACAATGTCTCTGCCATAAAATTTGCTAAAAATTTAGATCTTTCTGCAAAGCTTAATTTTTTCATTGGTGATAATGGTAGTGGAAAATCCACCCTACTTGAAACCCTGGCATTTAGATTACAATTGCCACATATGGATGGCTCTGAATATGCAAAAAAATCATTTGGAGCAGCTGTACATCTTACCAAATTTCTAGAGCTTGAATTTAATATTAATCGGCCAAGAGGTTTTTTCTTTAGGGCAGAAGATTTTGGAGCTTACATCAACAGTGTCAATAGAGAAGATTATAAATTACATAGCCAACTAAATTCTCTGGATGGTGAGGTTCCTTCTCATATTATCCAAGAAATGAAAGATAATGCAAATTATCAGTTGTACCATATGAGAAAAAACTATGGCCAAGAATTGATCTCTTTCTCACATGGAGAGGCATATTTAAAAATCATACAAGAAAAGATTCAAAAGCCAGGCATCTATTTATTAGATGAGCCAGAAGCTGCACTTTCACCTTCCAAACAGTTGTCATTGATTTATCAAATTATTGAACATCTGAATAATAACATGTCTCAATTCTTTATTGCTACTCATTCACCAATCCTTATGGCAATTCCAGACGCAACTATCTATGAAATAACAGATCAAGCTATGCTTAAAACTGACCTAGAAGAAACTGAACATTATAGAATCACAAAAAGTTTTTTAAACAATCCTGAAATGTACCTACGACATCTCAAAAGTGAGTAAGTTTTAATTGATAGTTACACAAAGTTTACCAACCATAACTGACTAAATTCCGTTCTTAGTGTAGATGTAGCCAGCTATATATTTCATGATTAATAGAACAAACAAATGAAATCAACAATCTTCCAATTACTTTTCCTCCTAATCCTTTTCTCAGTTGCCTGCTCTGATGAACCTGATAATGGATGCAATGCAGATGGTATCACCTACGATAGCACTGTACAATCTATCATTGAAGCATCCTGTAATAATGTTTCTTGCCATCCAGGTATGATTGACGGATGGCAAGTATTAGCAGATTTTTCTTCATACGAAAATTTACTCCCCAGCTTAGAAAATGGAGCAATTGAAAATAGAATCAACACGGAAGATACAGGCCAGAGAATGCCGCCAGAATCTTGGCCTGAACGTGCGATTTCCCAAGAAGATTTGGATATTCTGAATGCTTGGATCTGCAATGGCTTTCCTGAAAATTGATGGATCCAATTTAAGTTTTGTATTTTCATAAATCATCTGACAATCCACATATGAAAAAGCAAATCGATTTTGAATCAAATAAATCTATTGAGGAATTAAAAGTTGAAACCAAAAACTATTTCCAAAATCAAGGATTTAAATTGGTTTACAGTGATCCTAATTGCTTGAAGTTTAAAAGAGGAAGTGCCTTCCAAAATTCATTTACCTTCAATCCACTAAAATGGAAGAGTTTAATTTCAATTACATTTGATAATAACAAAGTCTCGGCAAATTTTGATATAGACACCATTTATCAAGTAGTCAGTGTTAAGGAAGAGAAAATGTGGGAAACATTTATTTCAAATTATTCGAAAACTATTGAAACAGGCGAGTCCTTTATTTCAGAAAATCAAAAAGAACTAAATACAACTAAAAAATCGAACTGGAAGTATTTAGGCTATGCAGTTTTAGGAGGCATCGTTTTTGCAATTCCATCTGCTTTCATTGCAAACTTCACTGGAATTAGTACAATCGTAAGTATTGGATCAGCTATAGGCGCCACAATATTTCTTTTGTACAAAATCAATAAAGACAGAGAAGATTTTTTAAGCTAATAAACCACAAGCAATGCACTATTGGTAAAATGTAAAACGCATGGAACAAAATCAAGACTTTCTTAAATTTCAACTTCCGAATTGTCTATATTAGTCCCGACATTTAATCTCAACAACTCCTCTAATAAGAACACAATTGGACCTAAAGATTGACCACATAATAGAGCTTACAAAGAAGTATCAAAGAATTTTACTAAGCATAAGCAGACTAGGAATATTAGAGAATGAATTGGCAATGGAAAGAGCCAATCAAGAAAAGCTAAAAGCTGATTTTAAAAAAGAATATCAAGATGTTTTAGATCTGCAAAACTCATCCATCTATGGGCTCTTCAATAAGATCCTCAAAAATAATATTGAACAGCTAGAGAAAGAAAAACAAGAATATCTAGTCGCTGTTCTTGCCTACAATGAATCTGTCAAGCTAACAGAAATAATTGAAGTAGAAATAGATTTATTAAGAAGCATTGTATCTGGTGAAAAAGTTGTTCTCAATACTTTAAATACTGCCTTACAAAAAACAGATTATGATGAGTTGTTTAAACAGTCTCCTTATCTGGCTGAATTAAAAGACATTAATACTGAAATAACAAATTTAGTAAGACTGAAACTGGAGACGGAAGAAGCAATTGAAGCTGTAAATATATTGAATGCTACTTTTTTAGAATTGATAGGATATTTGCAGAAAGCGCAAGAATTAAATAACTGGGGAAAATTCTATAGAGAAGTTCAAGAAGCTAAAAAAGAAAGAAGAACAAATATTGATAAGGCTCACAACACTTTGCCAATCATAAAAAAGTTACTATACTATCTTAGGTCAGAACTTTTAGACGTTGAAAAATTTAAAAATTTGTTCAAGTCTAGTGAAGTGTTTATTCGTGGATTCAATATTGACTTTTATTCTGATCTAATTACTGATTGGATCAACGATGATAATTTAATCCAAACAATCACCTCAACCCAAACAATCAGTACACAGATTCCGAATATTAGAGAATCACTATTTAGTCTGAACGAGAATGCTGATCTAGAGTTAGCTCTCATCATGAAAAGAAGAAACGAATTAATTGAAGAAATTCAATGATAATATTTAGTTTCATATGCAAAGAATACCGCCTAAACCAATTATTTATTTACCTGAAAATATTTTAAAATGAAAGCAAAAGATATTCTAAAACAGATAGATAAAGAGACAACTAAGTTAGGAGACATTAGAAAGATAGCAAAGGAGATTAAAAAGGATCATGCTTTGGCTATGGAGCTATGGTCAAGTAAAGAATTTCTACCAAGACAACTTGCTATTCTAATCATGGACAAAAAGGAACTGGATCAAAATATCATTGATAAGCTGGCCAAGGACATTCAAAAACATGTGCTCAAAGAGAGAACCCATTTGATCGATTGGTTAATGGCTAATCAACTGGCAAAAGATAAAAGCTTAATTTCTTTAATGGAATCTTGGGAAGACAGTTCAAGTCCTTTACAAAGAAGATTATTTTGGTACTACCAAGCAAGATTAAGGTGGATGGGAAAAACTGATCAGACCAACACAGAATACTTGCTCACTGCCATCGAAAAAAACTTAATGAGCGAGAAACCCGAAGTGCAATGGGCCATGAACTTCACCGCTGGACAAATAGGCAAATGGCAAAAAAAGTATCGTGCGCGGTGTATAGCAATTGGGAAGGATACCGGCTTGTATGCCGAAGAAGTAGCTCCAAAAAATTGCACGCCCAACTATCTTCCAAAATTTATTGAGATAGAAGTTGCAAAGTTGAAGAATCGATAAGAAAACTGATAGAACAACCAGATAAAACAAATCTCCATGAGAATAACTGAGCTCAAAAAATTGAAAACAAAAACTTTTTCTATACTCATAGCTTTGTTCACAATTGCTTATTGCAGTGGCCAAAATACTGTTCTCTTCACAATATCAGATGTTCCAAATCTCAGCAATGAAAAGCTTGGAATACGAGGAAGTGTAGCTCCACTGGATTGGTCAAAATCAATTGACCTCCTGCGTACAGCAGGTTGGGCGTGTTGCCCGTTGTCGTCGTCATGGCATTGGGCGCTGGTATCGCACCACAACTTGCGGTGTCGACAACCTGCACGTTGCCGTGCGGCGACCCGC
>CALHKJ010000420.1 GCA_938033975.1 uncultured Saprospiraceae bacterium
AGCGGAGCAACAGATATAACTTTTTCAGGTATTGACAACTGTGGACAAAGTGTCAACTGTGCTTCAATGATAATAATAGAAGATAATCAAGCGCCAGTAATTACTTGTCCAGAAGATTTAAATCTTACTTGTGGTGAAGATCAACAAGCAATTACTGCTTGGCTAAATTCTGTTTCTGCTGAAGATGAATGTGGCGTTGCTTTTATAACAAACAATTTTGACGACGTTGGATTCACAATGACATGTGGAGAATCTGGTCACTTTGAAGTAACTTTTACAGCGACTGATATTTGCGGTATTGAATCAGAATGTATTGCAAGAATCAACATATTCGATGATTCAAATATAGACATCATGTGTCCAGCGAATTTATTGTTAGACGAAAGTGTAACTGATATCGATGCAGCTGTTCAAGCTTGGCTTGAAGAGGCACAAGTAATTGATGATTGTAATCTTGGACTAGAAATCACAAATAACTACGGTCCAGAAACAATCACTTTTGATTGTGGATTTATTTCAGGAGAAGTGACTTTTGAAATTGCTTCTAGCTGTGGTGCTGTTGCATCATGTACAGCTACTATTTCAGGAAATGTTGATGTATCTCCAGTAATCAATTGCGCAGAGGATATTACTCTAGATTGCGGAGATCCTACTAATGAGTTAGCAATAACTGCTTGGGTCGCATCTGTCACTGCACAAGACTTTGCAGGATTTGATCTTGAGGTAGACAATAACCTTCCTACAGATCTAAGTGGAATTTGTGGAGTTGTAAATGTAGAATTCACCGCAGAAGATGAATGTGACAATCAATTAAGTTGTACACACACAATAACAATAGATGATAGTACTGCTCCAGATATTATTTGTCAAAATGAAAGTATTGTAGATCTATCCATTGGACCTGCACAAACTCAAATTGAAGATATCGTTGCAAGAACTTCATTATTAGATAATTGTTCTTCTGAAATTTCACTTAGCTATGAGCTTGATGTGGATATAGATGATATTGGTTGCGGTGATACTGAAGTCATGAGGTTAATAGCAACTGATGATTGTGGTAATACTTCAACATGCGAAACATTGGTTTCATTCATTGACTTTAATGATATCTACATAGATTGCCCAGATCCATTAACTGTTTCATGTCTTGAAGATGATCTTGAGGCATATATAGAAGATTACTTAAACTCTGTAAATGTTCAAACTTCAAGTTTGCCAGCTATACTAACTCATGATTATGATCCTAGTTTGGTAAATAATGATTGTAATGACTTTATTTCTTTTGAAGTAAATTATGTTGCAACAGATGAGTGTGGAAATGAAGAAACTTGTACAGTACCGGTAGAAATACTACCAGAAATGAAAACTTTTGTACCAAATATATTTACACCAAACGGAGACGGTTTTAACGATCTAGTTACTGTTTACGCCAATAAAAATGTGGTGATAGTAAAAGAATGGTTCATTTATGATAGATGGGGAGAGAAAGTCTTCCAAGGTTTTGATTTTAGACCAAATGCAGAAGAGCTAGGTTGGAACGGAATGTTTAAGGACAGAATTGCTGATTTAAACGTATATACATACATTTTGACAGTTCAAGATGATTACGGAAGAGAGCAAACAAGTACTGGTTCTATAACATTAATGAACTAAATCAAATTAAGTAGCGGAAGCTAATGGTTACACTAATTAATCCTTAAATTTGCCGCTCTTAAATTAAATTAAATGTACAGAAGTCATAATTGTGGTGAATTAAGAATTGACCACGTAAATCAGAGTGTTACATTAAGTGGTTGGGTTCAGATAAGTAGAGATCTGGGAGGTATGACCTTCGTAGACCTTAGGGATAGATATGGTATAACCCAATTGGTTTTCAATATGGAAGATAACCAAGATCTTTGCACCAAGGCTAGAAGCTTAGGAAGAGAGTATGTGATTACCATCACTGGTGAAGTAAATGAACGCTCAAGCAAAAACCCCAATAGACCAACTGGAGATATTGAGGTCAAAGTGGAAAAATTGGAAGTGTTGAATGAATCCAAAACACCACCTTTTACAATTGAAGATGAATCTGATGGAGGAGACGATATCAGAATGAAATATAGATATCTTGACATAAGAAGAAAGCCTGTCCAAGAAAATTTGATTTTCAGAGGAAAGCTTGCAGTAGAGACAAGAAAGTATTTATCTGGAGAGGACTTTATAGAAGTAGAAACTCCTGTACTTATAAAAAGTACACCAGAAGGAGCAAGAGATTTTGTTGTGCCGAGTAGAATGAATCCAGGACAGTTTTATGCCCTACCCCAATCACCTCAAACTTTCAAACAAATTTTGATGGTTGCTGGGATGGACAAATACTTTCAAATTGTAAAATGTTTTAGAGATGAAGATCTTAGAGCAGATAGACAACCAGAATTTACTCAGATAGATTGTGAAATGTCTTTTGTAACCAGAGATCAAATTTTGGAAACATTTGAAGGACTTACAAGATACCTATTCAAAGAAATGAAGGGAGTTGAACTTCCAAAATTTCCTTGGATGAGTTATGATGAAGCCATTAAAAGATATGGTAGTGACAAGCCTGACTTAAGATTTGGTATGGAACTAGTGGAATTAATGGATGATGCGAAGGGACACGATTTTGCAGTATTCGATAATGCAGAGTATGTTGGCGGAATTACTGCCAAAGGGATAAGTGAGGAATACTCAAATAAGGATTTGAAGAAATTGACCGAGTGGGTAATGCGTCCACAAATTGGAGCCAAGGGACTAGTCTATATAAAGTACAACGCCGATGGAACAACCAAGTCGTCAATTGGAAAATTCTATAGTGACGAAGTGCTAAATAGCTGGAAAGAAAAGTTAGGAGCTGAAGCTGGAGATATCGTATTCATACTAAGTGGAGAGACTGAAAAAACGCAAAAGCAATTAAATGAGTTGCGTTTGGAAATGGGTAGAAGATTGGGATTGATGGAAGGAAAGGGATACAAGCCACTATGGGTAATTGATTTTCCTTTACTTGAGTGGGATGAGGAGTCAGAAAGATTCCATGCGATGCACCACCCTTTCACTGCACCGAAAAAAGAAGATGTAGATAGAATGTTGAACGGTGACCATGAGACCATGAAAGCCTTGAGAGCAGATGCATATGATTTGGTAATCAATGGAGTTGAAATTGGAGGAGGATCGATAAGAATTCATGACAGAGAATTACAACAAAGAAACTTTGATTTGTTGGGATTCACGAAAGAAGAAGCTGAAGATCAATTTGGATTTTTGATGGGAGCATTTGAATATGGAGCGCCACCTCATGGAGGGATTGCATTCGGATTTGATAGACTGTGTGCGGTGATGAATGGACAAGACTCTATCAGGGATTTCATAGCATTTCCGAAGAATAACTCCGGAAAGGATATGATGATAGATGCACCATCGTTGATTGATAAGACTCAATTAAACGAACTAAATATTGAATTAACTGTAAAACCTGAACAATAAAGCTCAACATTGAAAACAAATCTTATTTTAGAGGTGTTGAAGATGTTAAAGAGTAAAATTTAGAATAATGGATACAGCAACAAAAAGCCCGGTAATGATTTACACTGAGCAGACTCCCAACCCAGAGTCACTCAAATTTGTTACCAACAAGATGTTATATAGAGGAACAGCTGATTTTAGAAAAGAAGAATTAGCAAAAGAATGGTCACCTCTAGCAACTGAATTGTTTCAGCTTCCTTATGTAAAAGGAGTATATATCTGTAACAATTTTGTGACCCTTACGAAAGAGTTGAACTACCAGTGGGAAGATGTGATGTTAAACGGAAAGGAGTTCATAAAGAAATATGTGGAGGAAGGAAAAACGATCATCGCAGAAGGATTCGAAGAGGCACAAGCTAAGTTAGAAGCGGAAGCATCTAATTACGAGTACACTGGAGATGAAGCAGAATTAGTAGCAAAGATTAAAGAATTAATAAATACCTATGTAAAGCCAGCAGTAGAAATGGACGGCGGAAACATCGAATTCAAATCCTTCAAAGAAGGAATTGTAAGTGTGATTCTTCAAGGATCATGTAGCGGATGCCCTTCATCAACTGTAACTTTAAAATCTGGAATTGAAGGAATGCTGAAAAGAATGGTTCCAGAAGTGAAAGAGGTAGTGGCTGAAATGGGATAAAGATTAAACAGTTCAGGTTATGTAGTAGGCTCGACGTTTTTTAAACGTCGGGTCTCTATTTTTTAGGGCATATAGTATAACTTTGAGCAAGATGGAGAAAAAAGTCTTTGACTATATAATAATAGGCGCAGGGTGTGCGGGTCTTAGCCTAGCCTATCGAATGTCGAAGAATAAATTCTTTGAATCAAAATCCATTCTACTCATCGAGCCAGATGAAAAAAATAAAAATGATCGAACTTGGTCCTACTGGTCCAAAGAAGAAAAATTCTATAATGAATGGGCCATCAAAACTTGGAATGAGCTTTTATTCAAAAGTCCTAAAAAAGAAACTGTTCTAGAAATAAAACCTTATAAGTTTAGGACCATTAGAGGAATTGATTTTTATAATTCTACGCTTCCGCAAATAAGTTCAGCTTCCCAGATTACTCAGTTAAAAACAAAAGTAGCCGAACTTAATCATGGAGAAAATTTTGTTACTCTAAGTTTGGAAAATGGTGAGACGGTTCATGGAGCATATGTATTTGACAGCAGGTTGGATTCAAACTATAATTTTGAAGATTCAAATTTTGTCTGGCAGCATTTTAAAGGTTGGGTGGTAGAATCAGAAGAAGATTACTTTGACGATAGCAAAGCTATGTTCATGGATTTTAGCATAGATCAAAGTAAGGATACTAGATTTTTTTATGTTCTTCCCTACTCAAAAAAAAGGGCACTTATTCAAATTGCAATTTTTTCAAATGAGATAGTATCGAGCAAAGATTATGATGTACTTATCAAAAACTACATCGATCAAGATCACCCAACATTAAAATATTCAATTCTTGAAGAAGAGTATGATAAAATCCCTATGACAGATTTCGCATTTCCAATTTCAGAAGGGAGTGGACATATGTTTATAGGTTCTGCAAGTGGAATGGTAAAAGCATCTAGTGGCTTTGCCTTTAAACGCATGCAAGATCAATCCGATGATATCATACAATTTTTGATATCAGGGAAAGACCCCACACGCGCTACACAAAAAATTGCCCGTAAAAAATATCGTATTCTGGATGGAACATTTCTAAATGTTATTCTAACCAACAGATTAACTGGGCAAGAAGTATTTACCAAATTATTGGAAAGAAATAAGGCAAAAAATATATTTGATTTTCTATCTCAAAAATCTAGTCTTATTCAAGAAATAAAAATCATGCTTTCTCTTCCTACCCTCCCATTTCTTAAATCATTTATCAAGGTACTTACAAAGTAAAGCCTGAATTGATATTTATAGCCCTTGCCTGAGCTAATTAGCATCTGACAAGGACTATCTTTTTCTAATAGGAAACTATCACATTCCCATTCTCATCTTTTTGTTGCAATGTATTCTCTGCTGCCAAATCATCTCTTGTGTTTTTCTGTACAGCCAATGCACCGTAAAGAGCTAAAATAAAACCGAAAGCATAAAAACCTTTTTCACTGGGCAACAAATCTGCATTCCATAATCCAATGATCAACAAGCTGACTGAAAGCAAGGTGGCAAACCAACAAATATTAAAATAAATGTCTGTGACCTTCAGGCCTTCTAAGCGGTCTCTTACACTTTTTTGAAGTGAGATTACTCCAAACAAGCCGAACATAATAATCGTAAAATAATATCCCTTTTCATTGAGTTCCATATTAGATCTAAACAGACCAATAAAATAACCAAACAATCCAGTTCCCATTGCAGCCCAAGAGGCAAAGACAAATGCTTTTGATGTTTTTTGTCTCATGTTTTTTCAATTTTATGTGTTAATAAATTCACTTCCGTGTGACACATTATCGTAAAGTCATTTACAGAAGTATAAAACAAATAAAAGAGCAGATCATGACAAATAACTTATCATATGATATGTTCTGTAAGTCTAGAGCTAAAAATTACCATATGGTAATTTTTTAGCACCAGACTTACAGACACCAGACTTACAGACGCCAGACTTCCAGACGCCAGACTTACAGATACCAGACTTACAGACACAAGACACCACACATTGCCTCCAAGGGGTTTTAACCCCTTGTTCTCTTTATAATAATTTCACAAATTTCATTTACATTTAAGTATGAATAAACTTCAAGGAATATATATCAAAAAACTCTTCGATCCATACTTTGAAGCACCACTAGAAACATGGGAGAAATTCTCCAATCATATGGTATTTCGCAGTTTTAAAAAGAATGAAATCATCAAGGATGTAGATGAAACAGAAAACTATATTGATATTATCATCCAAGGATCAATAGGTGTTTTTCTTTGGGCGGACAACAATAAGAAATGCCTAGACTTGTTTTACGAAGACTACTTTAGCTGCGACTACATGTCTTACTTAGAAAATAAACCTACGGAGCTATTTACGATGTCGCTTGAAGCAACAGAGGTGTTTTCCATTCATCGGAAAAACATTGAAGAATTGTACTACGACAATATCATAGGTTTGAAAATTGTTCGGGCAGCCACAGAATCACTCTTTAAACATAAACAAAGACAACAAATTGATTTGCTCACTAAAACGGCAGAAGAACGATATCATTTAATGATGAAGGAATCTCCAGAGTTACTAAATCGCACTGCCTCAAAGCATATCGCTTCCTATCTAGGAGTAACACCTGAAAGCTTAAGTCGCATTAGAAAACTCATGAGCTGAAAAATTGACTTTTGACTTTTGACTTTTGAATTTTGAATTTTGACTTTTGACTTGGAGTTAAATTATCATTTTGTAAAGGTGGACAAATCTGACCTCTGACCTCTGACCTCTGAAGTCTGACATCTTAAATTAAATTCAACCTCAACTTAACAGCAGACTTAGCTAGTAGGTAAACTTTTCTTCTGTTTCTAACTCGAATTCTTTTTTCCTTAACTTCTTCAATCGGAGCACTCTTTATTTTATTGAAGAGATTCACATAGTATATGTAAGCTAGATAAACACCGAATTTTGAACCTGCAGGTAAATTTCTTATTCCTCTCAAACCATTATCAAAATCAATTGAGATATCCTTCTCAATTTCCAACTTATCCTTTTCCGTAAAATTGTTGTAATCAACCTCTGGGAAATAAACTCGACCACGTTCGTTATAGTCAGATTTCACATCTCGAAGAAAATTGATCTTCTGAAAAGCTGAGCCCAATGATTTTGCATCTTCTTCTAAGGATTTATATTGTGCTTCATTGTTGGCACAAAAAACCTTAAGGCACATCAATCCTACAACTTCTGCACTTCCGTAAATGTATTCATTGTACAAAGATGGACCGTACACTGAATTATCAAGATCCATTTCCATACTTTTCAAAAATGCTTCAATGTGTTCCAGCTCAATATTATATTCATTGACAACCTCTTGGAAAGAATGAAGGACTGGGTTTAAGCTAATTTTTTGCTCAATCGCTTCATAAGTATCCTTTTTGAATTTATCCAACAAGTACCTTTTGTCACTTTCATGAAATGTATCTACAATCTCATCAGCAAATCTAACAAAGCCATATATGCTGTAAATAGGCATCCTAAATTTCTTATGGAATAACCTGATCCCCATTGAGAATGAGGTGCTGTATCGGTTAGTAATTAACTTACTACACTCGTTGGAAGTCCTTGTGTATAGTTTGTCCATTGTTCTCAAAGTTAGCATTTTTCAAAAACTCATCTGCCACCAATTGCCCTGAAATGATAGCAGGTGGCATCCCCGGTCCTGGCACTGTCAACTGGCCAGTATAATATAAGTTATCTAGATTTTTATTGTAGTATTTTGGTTTCAGCACAGCGGTTTGCTTTAAGGTATTTGCTAAGCCATAAGCATTGCCTTTGAAAGCATTGTACCTCGACTTGAAGTCACTGATACTAAAACTCTTTTGATATACAAGACTCTCTCTAATATCGCAGCCCGTCTTCTTTTCTATTCGCACAATGATTTCATTAAGGTATTTATCATGTAGCTCTTTGTCTTCTTTCAAGCCTGGTGCAATTGGAATTAACGCAAATACATTTTCGTATCCTTCTGGAGCAATGCCCTCATCTGTCTTGCTTGGAGCACAGATATAGAATAGTGGATCAGAAGGCCATTGAGGTGATTGGTATATTTCTTTTGCATGCGTATCAAAGTCAGTATCAAAGAATAGATTATGGTGTTCAAGACCATCTATTTTTTTGTCAAAGCCTAAAAAGAAAAGCAATGACGAAGGAGCCATTTCACGTGAGTCCCAATATTCTTCAGAATAATTAGAATATTTTGACGGTAATACCGCTCTATCAAAATGTTGATAGTCAGCTCCAGCAATTACAAAATCAGTGTCAAAACTTTCAGCTTTTGATTCAATTGCCGTAATCTTTCTGTTGTCAATTTTGACATTGGTGATTTCACAATTGAATTTGAATTTAACTCCTAATGAAAGTGCCAATTGATAAAATGCTTCTGAAACTTTATACATTCCCCCCTTAGGGTACCATGTACCAAGACTTAAATCTGCATGATTCATTAAAGTATAAAGCGCCGGAATTCTATTAGGCATGGAACCCAAAAACAAAACGGGAAATTCTAAAATTTGCTGAAGTCTTTTGTCTTTAAAAAGAGACTTAACGGTAGTTGAAACTGATGACAACATTTGTAATTTCATGAAGCTCTTTAAAACCTTCATATCTACAAATTCTAAAACTGACTTTCCAGGCTTCCAAACATACTCTTCCATCCCAACCTTATACTTATAGGCTGCCTCATTCAAAAACTTTTCAAGCTTTGCTGCCGATCCTGTTTCTATAGATTCAAAAAGCTCAAATAGTTCTTCTTTATTTGCAGGAATTCCAATAGACTCATCTCCTTGAAAATAAACCTGATATCCCGGATCTAATCGGACCAACTCATAAAAATCTGAACTTGTTCTTCCAAAGCGATTGAAGAAATTCTCAAAAACTTCAGGCATCCAATACCATGATGGACCCATGTCAAATGTGAATCCACCATCTTCAAATTTGGATGCCCTTCCACCAGCCATTTCATTTTTCTCATAGATTGTGACATCCATTCCCTTGTCTGCAAGGCAACAAGCTGCCACCATGCTAGAGTACCCAGATCCAATTATACTAATGGTTTTTGACATATTCTTGAAATATAAAAATTTATAACAATTCTATATGCGCAAAGTTCAATGTCTTTCTTGGAGACACGCTCCCTTTGGTCGCTGGAGACTCGCCTCGTTGCACTCGCTGGGGACTCAAGACGCGCTTCGTTGCACTCGCTGGAGATTTTTGTAGCTGCTATTCAAGAAATTTGATTTCCATTAAATCATTACTAATTTGAACGTAATGAAGCCTGAAATGAAGGTCTTATGAATAATTAATCTATCATTCAAACTCTTACAACCGAGCGCTTTTAATATACTCTCGAATTAAGCTTGATTATTAGGATGATAGGGATTTTCATGATTCTTGGAGACTCGC
>CALHKJ010000421.1 GCA_938033975.1 uncultured Saprospiraceae bacterium
CAGATGCCAGACTAGAGAGTTGTTGTAAAAATGAGATGTTGTGCTAATTGAAAAACTGAGTCTTTCTTGAAGACAATATCAAATCCATCTTATCCGCCAATCACAAAATCCACACCTGTCCGACGGAGCTTTAGCGCAGGCTGATTCTGACAATTTAAGACGCCAGACTCGCTTCGCTTCAGACTCCAGATGCCAGACTAGAGAGTTGTTGTAAAAATGAAATGTTGTGTAATTGAAAACTAAAACTATCCTGAAGACAATCCCTAATTCATCTTATCCACCAATCTAGAAATCCTGATTCAGACTAAAGTGGATACTGGTCTATCCTGCCTATCCAAAAGATCTTGGCCATCCTGTTCTGCCGCTAAATAAAAGACTTAAGACTCGCTGCGCTTTAGACTACAGATGCCAGACTAGAGAGTTGTTGTAAAAATGAGATGTTGTGCTTATTGAAAAACTGAGTCTTTCTTGAAGACAATATCAAATCAATCTTATCCGCCATCCATAAAATCCACACCTGTCCGACGGAGCTTTAACGCAGGCTGATTCTGACAATTTAAGACGCCATCCACAAAATCCACACCTGTCCGATGGAGCTTTAGCGCATGCTGATTCCGACAATTGAAGACACCAGACTCGCTGAGCTTTAGACTCCAGACGCAAGACTAAAAGTTGTAGAAAAAAGAGATGGTGTGTAAATTGAGAACGAAGCTTTCTATAAGACAATACGCAATCCATCTTATCCACCAATCCTCAAAATCCCTGATTCTGACAAAAGAGGATACTGGACCATCTATATTTCTTCTTGGAACACGATGCATCCTGCCTTTACTACACATCTTAGCCATCCTGTTCCGCCGCTCAACCTAAATAAGCTCCTTGAATAACAACTTGATTTTCAAAGTTTTTCTTAATTTAATGAAGAATTAATCAAGCATCATGAAACAACTTTTACAACTACCAATCATTGCACTTATTTTCTGTTTTTCAAATTCAATAATAGCTCAATGCGAAAACAACTTTTCAAATCTTCCATCAATCGATAATTATTATAGAACTGTACCTATTCGTGCAGGATCGTTAACCTGGGAAGAAACATTCTTTTTTGAGGGAACACAAAAGGATTACTTCTCAGTGTTTGCAAACAATTTATTGGTTGGTGGTGTGTCGCCTGGTGGAAATTTACATCTTAGTTGGAAAACTTATCAATCTTCTGGGCCGGGACCGTTAAATGAAGATGGCTCTAGTTTTGAAAATCCTTGTAATTATTTTGATAGGCTTTGGGTGATTTCTGGATCTGATATAAAACTTCATAAACAGAATTATGAACAAGGAATTCTTAGTGTGGAAAATACACCAAAAGATATTTTGGAATGGCCAGCAATTGGAAATGTACATTTCAAAATAGGTGAGGAAAATGGAAATATTCTCGATCAGGATTTAGCTCCCTTCTTTGATACCAATATAGATGGAATATATAATGCCTTGGATGGAGATTTACCTATCTACAAATCAGGTGTCGCGTTTAATTCTTTTGAAGATGTATGGGCACCTTATATCTTTTCATTGAACATTGCCAATGATGCTAATTCTAGTATGGAGTTTGATGGTGCAGAAAGAATGAATTTAGAATTCTTGCAGTCAGCATATCTTCTCAACTGTAGTGATAATCAAGAATTAAATTATTCTGTATTTTATAGTATTAACGCGATTTACAAAGGAGAAGAAGTATTAAACGATGTGAGATTTGGCTTTTGGGAAGACTCAGATTTTGGTTGTTATGATAATGACCTAATTGGTTGTTACCCTCCATTAAATACTTCATTTGTTTATAATGCAAATTCTCCAGAAGTAATTTGCAATCCTACTAATATTGAACCAATTACTCTTGCTTGGGGTATGGCAAGAAATACAATTCTTTTAAGCCATGAGATGAGATCATTTATATATTTCAACAATGAGAATGTAGGTAATCCTAATCCAAATACAGTCGATCCAGGTCCTGGCTTTACCGCTTTTAATCTATTGAATGCAAGATGGTTAGATGGGACACCACTCACAGTTGGTGGTTCTGGTTACAATCCAGGTTCAGCAGATGAGACCCTATTTGCCTTTCCAGGACTACCAAGTGATGCTTCTAGTTGGAGTATGGTCAGTGTTGATCTTGGAAATGGTGATAGAAGAACAATAACTGGAATAGATACTCCAGAAATTCTAAGTCCTGGAGACAATGTGATTATTGATCTTGCTTCACAAGTGATGTTTGATCCATTTACTTCCCATCTTGGCATTTTTAATTCTTTGGAAGAAAATGTTCAAGCTGTAAAAGATGCTTACAATACTATGAATACAAATCCGCAAGAATTAGATGCCTGTGCTGCTTCGACTTGTACGGAAGATTGTGTGTGGCCTGGAAATATATATGCCGATGACAGGGTAGATGCAATTGATATTTTATTCTTTGGTGCCATTTCAGGTAAAGGATGGGACAGTGGAAATGATAGAGATCAACGTGGCGGTATTTGGGCACCACATAATGCTTCAAATTGGAACCAAGAATTGACTGGGCAAAACATCAAACATGCAGACTGCAATGGAGATGGAGAATTGACTGAAAGCGACTCGGAGATTTTTTCAGACAACTTTGGTTTTACTATTCCTAACTCCGATGAGTTTCAGAATAAAATTGAAGCATATGATCCAGAAGGATTTAAACTCGAATTTGATAAAACTACTATCGACTTGGAAGGCTCAGTCATCGATAGATTTCTGAACATAAATGTAAGGCCTAGAGAAGATGGTGAAAGTTTTGATTTTGCTTATCACGGTGTGAGCTTTGACATCGTTTTTGATAGTTCATTGATTGTTCCATCGCCTGCATTTGGATTTGAAATTAATGATGAATATTTTTCTGAAACAATGTTCGCA
>CALHKJ010000422.1 GCA_938033975.1 uncultured Saprospiraceae bacterium
CCTGCATTCATGGTTTTTGCACCTATATTCTGGTGACAGGGATTTAAAAGGACTTCAGTTTATTCAAATAATTAAGTTTTACGGTAAAATAATCTGTTTTGGATTTTTCGGTGTAAATACTTTCCCATAATTAATGTATATTCCTTATTGAAAATCGAATACAATTATGAGTAAGAAAATAAAATCTAAATCAAGACGAAATTTTGTCAAATCAGGAGCCATTGTAGGCTCTTCATTTTTTATTGTTCCACGTCACGTGCTTGGAAAAGGATATCTCGCACCAAGTGACAGATTGAACCTTGCAGCCATTGGTGCGGGAGGAAAAGGTTATAGTGATATTTTTCACGCTTATGATGAAGGAACCAATCAAGTTATTGGATTGTGCGATGTTGATTCTAAGGCTGCGCAGAAGGCAAGGACACAGTTTCCTCAAGCAGCCTTCTACAAAGATTTTAGAGTGATGTTGGATGAGATTGGAAAAGATCTTGATGGTGTCACTATCTCTACACCAGATCATGTTCATGGTGTTGCTGCTATGAAGGCAATTTCAATGGGACTTCATGTGTATGTACAAAAACCACTTACGCATAATATATATGAGGCAAGGAAATTAACTGAAGCTGCCAGAAAAAATAAAGTGGTTACGCAAATGGGTAATCAAGGAGCATCTCATCCTGGACAAGTTCAAATGAAAAAATGGTTTGACGAAGGACTTATCGGTGATGTGCATACCGTTGAAGTTTGGACCAATAGACCTGTATGGCCACAAGGCATTCCGGTCCCAACAGAAAAGACTGTTCTTCCTGACCATTTGAGCCAAGACGATTGGGATCTTTATCTCGGTCCAGCCAAATATGTTGACTACCATCCACTTTACTATCATTTTAAATGGAGAGGTTGGTGGAATTTTGGTACAGGAGCTCTGGGAGATATGGGTTGTCATATCATGGATGTTCCCTTTAGAATTTTGGAACTAGATTATCCAACCGGTGTTGAGGCTAGTGTCGGTGCGGTTTATAAAAGAGATTGGAACCCAGAGTATATTCCAGAAGGTTGTCCTCCATCCTCAAGAGTGCAGATAGATTTTCCCGCTTCCAAAGTGAATAAGGCTATCAAAATGATTTGGTCTGATGGCGGCATCAAACCTTTTCATCCAGATGTAATTCCTGCATCGCATGACCTTGGCGGCAAAGAATCCAAAAATGGAATCATGTTGATTGGAGACAAAGGAGTAATATCTTGTGATGTGTATGGAGTTGATCCAAAATTATATCGTAAGGGAGAGGAAGTTTTAACAATGGCTGAGGATTTTGATAGTGGAAATCCATACGCTGGTATGGCAGAGATGGGTCATCATAAATCATGGGTGGAAGCATGTAAGGCAGGCTATAAAAGTAAAAAGCATAAGGCACTCACCTCTTCCTTTGACTATGCAGGTCCATTGACTGAAACTGTCTTGATGGGAAATTTAGCCATCCGTAGTTATAATCTCGCAAAAGATAAAGCAGACGGAGGCAGAGATTATTTTGGACGTACAAAATTATTGTGGGATGGTAAAAATATGAAAGTCACCAATCTCGATGAAGCCAATCAATTTGTCAAAAGAGAATATAGAGAAGGATGGAACTTAATATAGTACTCCTTATAAGATGAAGATTTTACTTTGCTCAATTGGATCACGAGGTGACATACAACCTATTTTAATTTTAGGTGACTATTTCTCCAAGCACGGTCATGATGTCCGTGTCGCTTCCGCAAATATTTACACGGAAATGGCACAAAACTATGCTGTTGATTATCATGCTTTTGAAGGCGACTATGGATCTATTGTAGATGACGATGAGATGAAAAAAATGGTTGGGAAAAATCCAATGACCATGCGCAAAAATCTTGCTGAAAAGGTCTACCCCATTATTCAAAATTCGATTCAAAAATTTTATGAGCTTTCGAGTTGGGCGGATGTGATTATTTATCATCCTAAAACATTGGTGGATTGTTTTGGTAAAGATATTCAACACAAATTAATTAAGGCTTATGTAGTTCCAGCCTTCACTCCAACCAAAGCATTTAGAAATCCCATCATCCAGTTTTTAGCCTTACCTAAGTTTCTAAATAAATTTAGCTACCGATTGGTTATGGCAATGATGGGCACTGTCAAAACACCAATCAATAATTTCCGAAAGGAAAATAAAATAGAAAAAGGTCCTTTGTTTTTGAAAACTCCAATCTTGTATGGTATCAGCAACAAGATTCTTAAGAAACCTGATGACTATCCTACGGATCATCTCTATACTGGCTTTTGGCAAAAGAAAACAGAAAATCAAAAACTAGAAGATAAAATTATTGAATTTGTATCTGGAGAAAAAGAAGTCTTACTTATAACTTTTGGAAGCATGCCATACAAATCAAGTACTGCTATCCAAGACCATATTGATGCCATAAGAAAGCAACATGATGTTAAAATATTAGTTGTAAAAGCATGGGGGCTAAAAGATGCCATCATAAATCAAAATGAAGATACGCTTGCAATCGATCGAGCGCCTTTTGATTTACTTTTTCCAAAAGTAGATTATGTTATGCATCATGGTGGAGCGGGCACCTCTGCGATCGCCATAAAGGCAGGTCTGCCTCAATTCATTTGTCCTGTTTTACACCCATTCGGAGATCAATACTTCTGGGGTAAAATTCTAGAAGACAAAAAGGTCGCTGTTGCCCCAATTCCCCTCAAAAAACTTAACACGAAAAATCTAGCTTCTAGCATTAGCAACTTGATTTCAACTGAGCTAAAAGAAAATGCAAAATTGCTTGCAGCTGAAGTAAGTACAGAAGATGGTTTGGCGGAGGCTTTGGCTTTTGTGGAAAAGCATGCTGGAAGAAATGAAAATTAAAATCAAAATGAAAATGGAAATTGAGACTTCAGATATCAGAGGTCAGACTTCAGAGGGTTGACATTTGACTTTTGGCATTTTACACTTGAGTTTTTAGTGTACAAAAAGTAGTAGTTTAAAATCAAAACTACTTGTAATAAAGACAAAAAACTCTGGAATCTAAAGCGAAGTGAGTCCTGTGGAATTAAAATCATAATGAAAATGGAGACTTCAGATATCGGAGGTCAGACTTCAGAGGGTTGACATTTGACTTTTGGCATTTTATACTTGAGCTTTTAGTATCCAAAAAACAGTAGTTTAAAATCAAAACTACTTGATTAAAGGACAAAAAAATCTGGAATTTAAAGTGAAGCGAGTCTGTCGTCTGAAGTCTAATTTTTTCCTATCTTAGTAAAGCTAAAAAACGAACAATGCAGATAATCAATTCGAAGAAAGAATACGATGCTATTATCGTCGGATCGGGAGCTGGAGGTGGGATGGCTGCGTATATTATGGCCAACAGTGGGATGAAAATTGCAGTAGTTGAAGCAGGGCCATTTTTTGACCCGAAAGATCCTGAGACTATGACTCAGATGAAGTGGCCTTGGGAGTCTCCAAGGAGAGGGGCAAGTACCAATAGAGCTTTTGGGGATTTTGATATGTCCTACGGAGATTGGGAAGTAGATGGAGAACCATACACGAAACAAGAAGGAACAGAATTTTTGTGGTGGAGATCACGAATGCTCGGTGGTCGTACCAATCACTGGGGACGAATTTCTCTACGCTTTGGACCAAAAGATTTTAAGCATAAAGATATAGATGGTCTGGGTGAAAATTGGCCAATCAGCTACGAAGAGGTAAAACCGTATTATGATCGACTTGATAAAATGATCGGAGTCTTCGGAACCAATGAAGGTCTCCCCAATGATCCAGATGGATTTTTTCTTCCACCACCGAAGCCAAGATTGCATGAGCTGTATTACATGAAGGGTGCAAAAAAATCCAATATTCCAGTTATCCCTGCTAGACTTTCAATTCTTACAAAAAGAATAAATAAAGATAGAGGAATTTGCTTCTACTGTGGTCAATGTAACAGATCATGCAGTGCCTACGCAGATTTTTCATCAGGCTCTTGTTTTATATTTCCTGCACAAAAAAGTGGGCAAGTTGATTTGTACACCAATTGCATGGTGAAAAATGTTACCACCAATGATGAAGGTTTGGCTACGGGAGTTTCCTACATCAACAAGGAAGACATGAAGGAGTATCAGATGAAAGCACGAGCTGTTGTCTTAGGAGCAAGTGCTTGTTCCTCAGCTCGTATCCTCATGAATTCAAAAAGTAGACAGCATCCTAATGGACTTGGAAATAGCAGTGATCATGTAGGTAGATATTTACATGATAGTACTGGAGCCGGTTTGTCTGCTTTCATACCTGACTTGATGGATAGAAAAATCTACAACGAAGATGGTGTTGGTGGATTGCACGTCTACAGTCCATGGTGGGGTGATAATAAGAAACTAGATTTCCCAAGAGGATATCACATAGAAATGTGGGGAGGATTAGGCATGCCAGCCTACGGCTTTGGTTTTGGAGTAGAAGGAATGAATGAATACATTGGCGGTATGGTTGGTGGTTATGGAGATAAGCTAAGAAAAGATGCCAAAAGATTCTTTGGATCAACAATCGGTATGGCAGGAAGAGGTGAGTCAGTAGCACAGTATGACAATAGATGCACCATCGACCCAGAGATGGTTGACAAATTTGGAATTCCTGTTTTGAAATTTGATTACAAATGGACTGACTACGAAAGACTACAAGCCAAACATATGGTTGATACGTTTGAGGAGATTGCGCACAACATGGGAGGAAAGGTATTGGGTAATAAACCAGGAAAGGATCAGGACTACGGTCTCCTAGCGCCTGGACAAATAATCCATGAGGTTGGTACAACAAGAATGGGTGATGATCCTAAAACATCTGTAACCAATAAATGGCAACAGCTTCACGATGCTAAAAATGTATATGTGGTTGATGCTGGACCTTTTACTTCTCAAGCAGACAAAAACTGTACTTGGACCATCATGGCATTAAGTATGCGTGCATCAGAACATTTAGTTGAACAATTTAAGAAGAAAGAATTATGAAAAGGAGAGATTCATTAAAGACCCTATTGATAGGCGGAATCGCAGGAGCAACAATTCCTTTACAAGGATGCAGAACCGATGTTGCGGAAGTTGCTGAAGAAGTAATAGAAAGTGGCAGTGGTTACGGCAGGACTCCGAGCGAGCAAGAGCATGACGATAAAATAAATGCAGAAGTATTTCTCAATGAAGGAGAACTCAATACCA
>CALHKJ010000423.1 GCA_938033975.1 uncultured Saprospiraceae bacterium
CTTTCACAACCATTCCACGTAGCAGAGCAGTTTACTGGATTGGAAGGAGTATTGGTACCAATTGAAGAAACAATCAGAGGTTTTAATATGATCATGGACGGAGAAGTAGATGAGTATCCAGAAGCGGCATTTAACTTAGTAGGAACAATTGACGATGCCATTGCAAAAGGCAAGAAGTTGATTGCTGAAGCTGAACAAAACGCCTGATCATGAATTGTAGCGTATTAACACCAGAAAAAGAAGTATTTACGGGAACTGTCAAGTCAGTGAAAGTTCCTGGTATCACTGGTCAATTTGAAATTCTAGATGGTCACGCACCTATTGTATCTGCGTTGAAAGAAGGAGAAATCAGATTGATTGATGAAAAAGGAGAACGAATTAGCTATACGATTAAACGTGGGTTTATAGAGGTACTCGATAATGAAGTATCACTACTTGTACAAGGGTTAAGTTAAACCTAAAAGCCACAACTCATATTCTTCAAAGGCGATCATTATTTGGTCGCCTTTTTTTATGCCCTTATTTATCTTCTTCTGGCATCAAAATTCTTGACGTGTACGACACATTTTACTCACTCTTTAAAGAGAGCTGAATTGTGAAGGCGTGAGTCTAATTTCTTTATTATATTTACCTTATAACTACCAAAAGGGCTTTCTTTCGTATGAACAACAAAGTTGAATTTATTAGCGGCAAAGCGGACCAATTGCTTGACCTTCTAAAAGGTGATAACCATTTAGGAAAAAGTAATCTCACCTTGTATTTTCTCATTGCACTATATTTAATTGTTGCGGCAGCACACTACATTAAATTTGATTTTAGCCCATTGCTAACGCTTTCTGTTGTGGCATTGGTAGTACTGATGGTAATCTATCGCCTAAGTATGCAAACAGCCATAAAGGAAAACACTGCTAGCTCAAATTATAAAAGTTACAAAGAAGTTGATGAGGTTACTTACCTAAAAACCAAACTTCAATATTTATACTCTGGGGTGATGGTCAAGTATACAAGAACCAAATCTATCCGCATTCTATACATGGTCATGTTTCCTTTCATACTATTACTGGTTCGCGAATTCTTTCAAGGACAGAATACTGCTGGTTGGATAGGTACTAGCCTTATTGCAATCATTCTTGGCTCAACAACCTGGTGGGCTTTTTTCAAATCAGATGTCGATGATTTGGAAATCTCTCGAGATGATATAAAAAGTTATTTGGGGGGGATTTAGAGACGGAGTCTCTAAATCCTAGATGTCAGAGTTCAGACGTCAGAGTTCAGATGGTTATGTCTGCTATCGACAAGCTTGGTTTACATGATCTTACACCTAACTTCGTCCACCTTTTGCTATGATGGATACGGGCGGACTTCTACAATAAAATCTTCTTTCCTTTGTTTTAAAGATGGTAATTATTGCAAACGGAAAATTAAGTAGGATGAATAATATCTTGTTCTTAGGACTCACTTTTTTATCAATTTCAAAAAGTTTTGGATCTTCTAATCTTGAGTGTTGGTATCAACTCAATACAATTGATAGCTTACTAACTATCGGAGAGCTTGAAAAAGGATTAGAATTATACGAAGATATTGGTTCATGTAAAGAGATACTTTCCAACACCAGGCATTATGGAATGAGTCAATTATTCCTTTCAGTAGGCAAAAAAGAGATGGCAAAGTTGGAGCTTTTTGAGGCAATCAAGAAAGGAGTTATATGGAGTGCAACTCATCAAAATAAAATGCTAGAGTTTCATGTTTTTTGTCGAAAACTTGGTGGGAGTAAATTTCAAGAAGATGTATGGGCTCTTCATCTTTCACAAACAAATAAAAGGTTAGATGAAAATGAAAAGATGTTCCTTATACTTAGAGAAATTGAAAAGCAAGATCAAATGCAAAGGGAGAAACATAATATTATTGATGAATATATTTATGAGAGTACCAGCTACGAAAACTATGAAGACGATCCCAGATATATTTCTGAGCTACAAGAATTTAGAAAAAAAAATAAGTTAGTATTTGACAGCTATTACTCTTTGATAGATTCCTTAGGTTATGTTCCTTCTGATAAAGAAGCTTTTGGACAAAGTAGTATGCAAGTTTTGATAAACCACAGCTCTGCTTACCCCACTTCGGTAAATGTGGATTCTATATATAGATATTCACTTGAAATAGGTACAATATCACCTAAGGCATACGCAAATTATATTGGTTATGCAGCTGAAAAACAAGGAATAGAAGATCCATATAAGTATACTCTATTGTCAGAATACTATGAAAATCTCAGTGCAGAACAAAAAGAGACAATTAATAAATCAAGAACAAAAATAGGCTTACCACTTTTGCCACTTAATATGTGGAGAATGTATGGTATTGAATAAATGAGACGCTAGATGCAAGATTTCCAGACTCCAGACTACCAGATGCCAGACTCTGGCTCAGCCTTCGTATATCATACATCCTGCATCCTAAATCTATTATTTCTATGAACTTACATTTATCCTAGATGAACGTTGTAACTAAGTAGGTTTTTGAATCGTGTTAGGGGTATCAAACAACTGACACATGAAAAATCTATTATCAATTCTATTATTGAGTTTTCTTTCAATTTCGGTGTATGGCCAGAATGCTTCTATTGAAGGTTTGTTATACAATGAACAAAGCGAGCCTGTAGACTTTGCAAACGTTATCCTTTATGCAACGGAAGATAGCACAATGGTTAAGGTCGAATACACAAATGCAGACGGACAATACAAATTTGCTCAAATTTCTGAAGGTGAATACTTTATCACTTTCAATTATGTAGGCTATGAAAATTTTTCTTCCAGTTCATTTCTTATTGGGAATGATGAAACGAAAATCTTGGAGAATTTTGCATTTTCTAGCCCGGCAAATGAATTAACTGAAGTAACAGTCACGGCAAAAAGACCTCTTCTAGAACTTAAGCCTGATAAAGTTGTGATGAATGTAGCGGGCAGTATCAATGCTTCAGGGGAAGATGCTTTGTCGCTTCTTAGAAAAGCCCCAGGTGTAGTAATAGACAATAATGACAATGTAAATTTATTGGGCAAAAGTGGAGTACGAATTTATATAGATGGAAAACCTTCGCCACTCACAGGCGCTGACCTTGCAACTTATCTAAGGACTATCAGTTCTGATCAAATTGATCTCATTGAAATCATCAGTAATCCATCTGCTAAATATGAAGCAGAAGGAAGTGCAGGTATCATTAATATAAAATTTGCTAGAAATAAAAACCATGGTGCAAATGGAAATCTAAGTGCAAGCTATGCACAAGGTGAGTTAAGTAGAAGCAATATTAACTTCAATGGAAATTATAGAAATGAAAAGTTCTATGCTTATACCAATTCAGGTTTGTATCGAGGAGAAAACTTCAACAATAACTATTTGTATAGAGAGCAATCAGGATTAGCCATTGAGCAAAATAATAGAGGAGAAGGATATTGGGAAGGAATCAATACAAAGATTGGTGTAGATCATTTTATCAATGACAATCATACTGTTGGAGTTCAAATTAATTATTCGCCAGGGAGAGGAGCTTGGAATAATGGAGGAGCTGCAAGAATATCTCAGGCAAATGCTTTCCAAGTAGATAGTATTCTTGTTTCAGAAGCCTTATCTGAATATACTAATGTTGATTGGAGCACCAATGTTAATTACAAATACGAAGATAAAAAAGATAGAAGCCTGAATCTAGATTTAGATTATAGCAGGTACATCAACATGAGTGAAGAAGATCAACCTAACTATTACTTTGATCAAGACTCGGTCCTAATCCTTAGTCAAAATATCTACAATACTGTTTCACCAACTGATATCACTTTTGCTAGTTTCAAATTAGATTACGAGCAAAATTTATTGGAAGGGAAATTAGGCTTGGGCGCTAAGTACACTTCAGTTGTCACAGATAATACTTTCAACTTTAGTCAAGAAATTTCTGGTATCATGACACTTGATCCAGAAAGAAGTAATCAATTTGAATACGTAGAAAATGTTGCGGCAGCGTATGCAAACTATGCCAAACAAATTGATGGTCTAGGAATCCAAGTAGGCTTAAGAATGGAGGCTACTAATTCCCTTGGAACTTTGACCGCGATGATGGAAAGCAACAACAAAGAAGTGAAAAGATCTTATGTAGATTGGTTTCCAAATCTTGGCTTAAGTTATCAATTGAATGAAAAAAATGGTTTCAATTTAAATTACAGTAGAAGACTAAACAGACCTTCGTATCAAGACTTAAATCCATTTACAAGTAGATTGGATGAATTGACCTTTAATGAAGGAAATCCATTTTTAAATCCTGAATATTCGAACAATG
>CALHKJ010000424.1 GCA_938033975.1 uncultured Saprospiraceae bacterium
TTTAATTCAGATGTAGACTGTGATGATTTTGATGCAGCTATTAATCCAGAAGCTGAAGAAATCAATGGAAATGGAATCGATGAGGACTGTGATGGGCTGGATGGAGCTGTTGCAACTCATGAAATTGAAGGATTGGAAATAAGCATATTTCCAAACCCTGTTACTAACAAATTAACTATTGTTTCCTCTAATACAAATCTCTATTTTGAGTTGTATAATACTGCAGGTGAGTTGGTGTCAAAAAATAAACTCGGTAAAGAAATAACTGTCAAAGCTTTTCCATCTGGTGTTTATTTACTGAAAATTTTGAATGAAGATCGTATTGTACATTTGGTACATAAATTCGTTAAAATGTAGAACCAACTGATGTGTTGAAACAACTGGTGGTATTTAGTTAAATTTTGTACTATTCCTTATCTCATTGGATGATATGCTTGAGTTTACTTTGTATATTGATATCGGCAAATCAAAACAATCAACCTGATGAGATTCCTTTTTCTGTACATTGTTCTACTGGTAGCATTTTCCATTCCTGCTTACTCTTCCATTTATTCAATGACAGATGAAGTATTTACACCTTTTACCAATGGTGGAGCTGAATGCAAAAAGAGCGAAGACGCAAACTGTAATACAACTTGTGACCAAGCTAATGCTCAATGGTATGAAGTATTGACTGATGCAGATGCAACAATTCTTATTGTTGATATAGATGATGGGCTAGAAGCTAACTTTGAATTAAGAGAAGGTTCATGTGATGGCGCCGCAGCTTTTTCTGGTACTGGTGATTCATTCAATGTTGGAGTATTTTCAGATCAAAATTATTTTCTTAAAATTGAATTGATAGGAGATCAAGTTCTATATGATATTTGCTTGCAAACCTTTTTGCAGTTGGTTGATTGTGCTAGCTCTTCAGAATTGGAAGTTATTAGACCTCAAAACCCTTTGGCAACAAGTTTTGATTCATTTTGCCCTGGGGAAACTGTTACCTTTTGCCATTCTGTAGAATTTAATATTGACCCAGCAGGGGAAGGTAATAATTGTCAATGGTTACAAGGAATTATTCCTGTTTTAGGTTGTGGCTGGGATCTTTCTGCAAATAATATAATTGATCAAAATCCAGCAGGTTGGTTTTGGCTTCCTGGTGGAGAGGTAGATTATAATGTTATGAATCCCATATTAAATCTAAACACAAATTGCTGTAGTATAGACGGATTAGAATATGGAGCAGGTGGCTTAAACCAAGGAGATTTATTACCTGGTGGTTTTTGGTTTGTATCTCCAGGTGGAGGTGGCTGCACTAATGATGGTGATCCTGATAATGGCTGGGGTCTTCCAGGTGGATGTGGAGGAACTCAAAGTGTTGAGTATTGTTTTGATCTCACTGCAAGAGAAATCGGTAATACTGATTGTACTGAAACCTGTAGTAATGATTTATCTGTCCATATTTTTACTTTTGCAGATGGTGAAACTGGGTGTTGGACGAGTGCCTCATGTGCTGGCGATATTCCAATAAGATTTGATGCAATTCTTGATTGTGCCTGCGGCAATGATTTTGATGGTGATGGATTCAGTCCTACTTCAGACTGCGATGATAATAATCCTAATATCAACCCAAATGCTCAAGAATTGTGTGATGGTATTGATAACAATTGTGATGGAATTATAGATGGCGAAGATTGTTATTGTGATGGCACAAATATTTTAGTAGAGAATGGATCTGGCAGCTTCCAAAATACTGATGGCCCTATAATGCAAGAGTATAATTTTTCCATTGAATCCTGTGAGCTACTTTACATGACAATGGATTTTTCTACCAATGGTTCTGCGTGGCTTGGTAGTGGTAATTTAGAATATTCACAAGAATGCACAAACTGTGCAGGTGACCCATTAGACTCAACTAATCCAAATTGTAATTTGTGTTGGGACTTTCTATTTGTCAGACTTTTTATTGGGGATAATCTTGTCTATGAAAATTTGCTAGGTGATAGTGAAGATGATTTGTTAGATGGTACATGGTCTACTACAATCAACTTATCAGAATATCCAAGTATCACTGAAGGGTCAGTGATTGTGATAGGTCAAACCTTTGCACAAGATGAAAATATCAGTTATGACAATCTAAAAGTTTCTTGCAGAGCTGCTAATAACTTAGTTGATCAAGATGGTGATGGCTTTGATAATTCTGTAGACTGCGATGATATCAATCCAAATGTTTTTCCAGGGGCTCAAGAAATTTGCGATAATATCGATAACAATTGCAATGATCAAGTTGATGAGGGATTAACCAGTACGTATTATCAAGATTTTGACGGTGATGGCTTCGGTAACCCTGAGGTATCAATTGAGAGTTGTTCAGGAATTGTTGGGTATAGTTTGAATAATACAGATTGTGATGATATGAATCCGAGCATCAATAGTGCAGCAACTGAGATACCTGCTAATGGAATCGACGAGGATTGTGATGGTGTTGATGGAACTATTCAAGTTATTGATAATGACAATGATGGGTTTTCAGAATCAGAAGATTGTGATGATAATGATCCAAACATAAATCCTGCAGCAAGTGAAGTTTGTGATGGAGTTGACAATAATTGTGATGGACAAATAGATGAAGGTATGCCGATGTCAACTTATTACATTGATTTAGATGGTGATGGTTTTGGAAGTCCTGAAATGATTATGGAAAGTTGTGCTATGTTAGAAGGTTATAGTTTGAATAGTGATGACTGTGATGACACCAATGCATCGATAAATCCTGACGCAGAAGAAATCCCCAATAATGGAATCGATGAGAATTGTGATGGAGGACCTGATGTATTTGGGACAGACAACGATGCAGATGGTTATTTTGATGATGTTGATTGTGATGATAATAATCCAAATATCAACCCAGGTGCTGAAGAAATTTGCGATGGAGTTGACAACAATTGCGATGGTCAAGTAAATGAGAGCTTTACTCTTGAAACATATTATTCTGATGGTGACATGGATGGCTATGGGGTAGGAGAAGGATTTATAGATTGTCAGCAACCACCAGATACTAGTACTCAAGGTGGTGATTGTGATGACAGTAACCCAGATATTAATCCTGGAGCAGAAGAAATTCCTAATAATGATATAGACGAAGATTGTAATGGGGAGGCATTGATTATTGACCTAGATGGTGATGGTTGGAATTCTGATGATGATTGCGACGATTCAGAGGGTAGCATCAATCCTGATGCATCTGATGATAGTGTCAATGGAATCGATGAAAATTGTGATGGAGTAGATGGACCTTCATCAATCAATGAAATTGATGGTTTTGCAATTAATATTTATCCTAATCCCGTAAGAAATCAGCTTATAATTTCTACAAATGCGCCTGACCTTAAATACTCATTATATTCTATTGAAGGACGAAAAGTCATTTACGGAAGTGTAAGCTCCCGAATTGATCTTAGTAATCTTGAAAGTGGGGTGTACTATATCCATGTTTATAGTGAGAAACCAAGTGATTTTATTATACATAAGCTTATCAAGCTTTAGAAATGAAAATCAAAATTAAAATGAAAATTAAAATATTAGTTCAAGTTTATAACTGGCCACGGTAAGTTCTTAGGCAGAATTGTCCCCAGCAACACGAGTCCCCAGCAAACGAAAGTGAAGCGAGTCCCCAGTAAACGAAAGTGAAGCGTTTCCCCAGCAAACGAAAGTGAAGCGTGTCTACAGCAAACAAAGTGAAGCCTGTCTCCACCACAGCGAGTCTCCACCACAGCGAGTCTTGCTATAGAGATTCCTCAAAATATTGTTTGACCAATTCCAGTGCAGGCTTTTCTTGTACAGTAAAGTTTGTGTTTCCGGCTGGAAGTAAATTGTAATTCCAATTCCACAGGAATCCTCCAATGATGTATTCTTCTTGCCAAATACTTTCAAAAAATGCTTTCAGTAGATTGTATTGAGTTTGGTTTGCAATTTCTTTGTTGTCCTGATCGACGTGTAGCCATGGTTCTAGGCCAGCTTGCTTTGCATTTCTATATCCAAATTCAGTAATAAGGATTTGCTTATTATATTCTTTTGAAATTGAACTCAGTCCTTTTTTGATTTTGTTCCATCTTTTGATGGTTGTGGAAACCTCAGGATGATCCATATTACTAATTGGAAAATATCCATTTACTCCGATGTAATCAAGCTGATTCCAAAAAGGAATATTTTCATAGTTATCCCAATTGGCTGAATAGGTGAGGGTGCCTGAATATACCCTCTTAATATCATCAATGAGCTTAAACCAATAATTAGGTCGTTTTTCAATAAAGGAGTTTAGTTCTGTTCCAATACAAAGCATGTCAATTTTTTGCGCTTCCGCAAATTCCGCCATGAAGAGAATATAATTTCTATACCTTTCTTCGAGTTCCTTCCAGCTCTCAATGGTGTACAAGTTTATATCTCCACGCCAAGTGACATTCTTTTTGACAAGATCATTAGGAGTTATAAGCTGACCAACAACTAAATGTGGCTTTAATAAAATCTTTTGCTGTTTCTCTTTTGCATCTCGGATAATTTCTAAATACCCTTTTTTATCGTGAGTCCAGTTTGGATTACTTTCATGTCTGAATTCTAGGGTTTTTCTATCGAGAGTGGCTTCTGGATTTATAGATATCCAATTGACATTTAGGTCTACTAATTGATTGAGAGTGCTATTTTCCTTGTTGAAGAACGGTCCGACAATACTGACCCCATTTATGTCTTGCGAAGAAAGAGGAAGGCTAACAATTAAAAATGCGATTAATACAAGTATACTCTTTTTCATCTTTAAAAGTATTGACCTAAACCAAAAACGATACCTCTTTCTACGGGATTGAAAATATCTACAGCATAGTCGATTCTAAAAGTTGCGCCAAAAACCTTTTGGTAAATGACACGTAATCCTCCTCCAACAAATTGCCTAAAGTTATTATTGTTGACTAGGTCTGAAAATTCTCCACCAGGAGTTCTCCATGTCCCGAAATCTGAAAAAGCGACCCATTGGCATGCCCATTCTTTTTTGTGGTAAGCTGTATAGCGATATTCTAAATTTAAGACAGCTTGTGCAGTGCCTCTATCAATTCGATTGCCTATTCCTCTTATATTAACGTGACTGTCAGCAACAAAAGGAGCAAATGGTGAATTGTTGTTTGTAGATACCCCTAATTTTAATCTGGAGGCAATATTTATTTTTTCTTTTGGCTTGAAGAAATACTTTATTTCAAGTTCTCCAGCATTGAAGAAACTACCATCATCAAAGTTGTAGACGTTTTGGATTATTGCATTTACACTGTATCCTTCGAGGTAGAAGAAGGAGTATTTGTATTGGTTGTTGTTGTAAAGTGCTTTGCTTAAAAACTTATTGATTGTGAGATCAAGAGGGCCTGGCGGATTTGCTAATTCTTGAATTTCTGCTTGCTTATAAGATTCTTGAAATAGGCTTATCCCTAGTTGTATATTTCTACGAAAATCAAAATTCTTAATTCCCGAAATGCTAATTGCATTGTTATCATAAAGATAATTTACAGCCCCTTCATTAAAGAATAATGGTTCCAATGAAGACCATTTTCTTAGGCTGGCTGTATAACCATATTTACCTGACTTGGTACGTGGTCTCTTATAAAAAATTTCTGCAGTATGACGACGATCGGTATTTTGATAATAAGCTAAAAACTGACTTGCATTACCCTGCAGATTGTTTTCGATGAACCCGATTCCAAACCACAGGTTATTTTTAATTCCACCTAGTTTCAAAATAGGAAACTTGGTGCTTCTTTCTGTAATTGTAAAGTATAAAATATTCTTTCCATCAACTTCAGAAATTTCGTAAAATGCATCAGCTACACTAGCGAGATTTTTTAAAACTTCGAGATCATTATCTATAGTTGATATGGAGTTTTTTTCTCCAATTTCTGCCGCAATAATTTCGTGTAAAAATGAGGTCTCGGTTTTCTCGTTTCCGCTAAAATAAATTCGATCAATATGCAGATCACTTTGATGTTGCCCAAAACAGATTTGGCAAAATATTATTAGTATGGCTATTAAAGTGTTTTGCTTATTGAATGTCATCCGTTATCTAAAATTCATCCTAACTCCCAAGTTTATTGTTTCGGCTTGACCGCCACTGGTTGCCAAAAATTTATTTGAAAAATCAGTGTACAATAATTCTAGTTCAAAGTTAGGCGTAAATTGATATTTTGTTCCTACACCAAATTGGGCAAAATAATCAAACTCTGATTGCCAATATGGTGAAAATCCCGCTAAGGTATATAGAGTAAGTTTATTTGTTGGGATATAACTGAAAATTGCTGTAACAGGAGTAGAAATTCTATTGATATGTCCTTCAGAAACATCTCCAATGTCTTCCCAAAGAAAGTCAATCTCTGTAAATAATGAAAATTGAGACCCGATTGAGAAATCATTGAAAAACTGCGTCCACCAAGTAGCACCATTCCAATCAATATATGGCTGGTCAGGACTTCCTGCCAAATCTTCTCCAATTGGAAAAACAAAAGAACTTTGTACGGAAAAGTTAGACCACTTTGGGACAGGTGCATATCGGATTTGAGGTCCAAAAGCTGTTAAGCCTGTTCTAGTGCTGCCTTCTCCGCCACTTCCAAAGACTGAAAAAGGAGAAGATGGAAGTGGGTTGTTTCTTACCTTTCTATATCTAGTAGCAAATCCTACATTGAATCTATTTGTCAATCCAAACATTGCACTCAAAAGGGTAGTGTTGAATGATGATCGATTGAATAATTCTTCACCATTTCCAGTCTGCTGAGAGTAAAGATTATTGAAAATCTTTACCTCCGCAGTTCCTTTTGGAATGGTAGATGAAACTATATATCTAGATTGATTAGAAGACTTTAAAGTAGACGCTGGCAGAGTACCAGCGTTTCCTGTTGAAGCATCATTAAGATCCCAATCATATTCATAGTATTTAATCTTTGAACTTGAATTTAATTTAGTCTCTCTGTATTTATTGATGAACTCAATAATAGAAGTTTTATTACCTCCAAAGTCACTCGTGTACCAATTAAAGATCTGTGATAAAGCTACGCCGTCAGATGAAGTTCTTATAAATTGAGCATCATTCAAGGCCAATCTTGTTTGCTCTTCCAATTGGGCATTTAATTGAGAAGGCGTATATGCAAAGTTTGTTATCGGCGGACAACCTTTTGCTCCACATACTAAAACAAAGTGAAATCTTGGATCTTTATAAGCCTTAAGTAATTTTTCCTTTTCCAATTCATTCAATGTTGAACTTACGTTGGCAACATTAATTTTAGTCTTATCAAAAAAGCCTGATATTTCTTGAGCAGAATTTATAGGATAGTTGTCTACGATCTGCTTGATAACATTTAGGTTATAAGCATTAATATAGAAAGCTTGAGTTGCATCTGAATCTAAGTTGCTTATATCTGCTTTGCTTATGGTATTGATCAATTTATTTAGATCATCACCACTTTTCACCTTTGCATAGTCTACGTTATTTGATTTGACATGCTTTTTAAGAAATGTGTCTACATCGTCGAAAAAGCCTTGGTTAATAGTTTGAGCATAAGATAAATTGCTGATTAAAGCTATTAAGCTAAAAATTTGGATTGCTGTTTTAATTGTCTTTTTCATTAGAATTATTTTAAGTGTTAATAGAAACACTGCAAATATGTGGGGAGTTTGAGCCTCCAATCAGGACTTATTTTCCCGAATTCTTGTCAATTTTACCTCTTTACCATATTATATGATAAAATAATATAAAGGATGCCTATAGAAGTAGCATAAAACGAAATAGGGCTAATGAATTTTCAGAAAAAAGTAGGCCAAAAAAATGGCCCCACTCTTCGACGAAAAAAAGTGAGGCCGTGCCTTATTTATTAGTAGCCCGTAGGGGAATCGAACCCCTCTTACCAGGATGAAAACCTGGCGTCCTAGCCGATAGACGAACGGGCCTTTTTAAGGAGCTGCAAATATATATTATTCTTCTTTAATTTGAAATATATTTTTTGACAAATTATTTACTAAGTATTCTACTTAATGCCATTGTTATGGAAATTCAACGAAATATAGCCTCTTTTGGCAAATTGTCGGGCAGATATTCAAACAA
>CALHKJ010000425.1 GCA_938033975.1 uncultured Saprospiraceae bacterium
ATAGATGGTCAATCCACTTCCAGAAAATAATTGTCCAATTGGGTCAGCTACGAAATCACTCCAGTTTTCTAGCAGTGAAAATAATCTTGAACCACCTACGCCTACAATGGCACATACAATCATAATGTCGCCCAATTTTTGATGGGGATTTACCAAGTATTCACCTTCGACTACTGTAGCCTCTGTCTTATTGTTTCCGTTAAAATAGTAGAATGCTCCCATTGCAAGCCCACCGACAATACCACCGATGATGGATCCATTCAATGAAAAGATTGTTCCTGAAGGATCAGCTTTGAAGGCTGGAAAATTCATAATAATGTAAGGAATCTTAAAGCCGAAGAAGAAACCAATGATGCCATTGACAATAGCTTCTCTTATTGCCATTTTACCTTTATCAACTCTTTTGATCTTGATTTTAGGTAAAAGGCCTTCTTTTTCTTTTCGAATCATCTCTCTACGTACCAAAGCAGCAGCTGAAAGCAGAGCCAAAGCCAAGAAAACACCAAATGTTTTGAAGATTGAGGTCCAATTATCTACCTCAGTGCCAAATAGGTCATTAAAGAAATACGACAGGTCTGGATACATTGATTTTTATTTAAGAGCACAAAATAGGAAACTGATTGTCAATAAATCCAAAACTATATACTAAAGAGAGCATTTTATCTGTTAACTGCTTATACTTGCTCTCCATTGCAACTTTGTTTATTTTCAATCCTTTATTTCATTAATTTAACGACATGAAATTTAGACAATTAGCAATTATCTCATTTTTGTTTTCCTTTTGTATTGCCGGCATAAGTCAAGGAATGACTGTATTTACAGGAACCAGTAGTATGAAAACAAATCTTAGCAGCCTGACGGCAAATGAAACAGCCCATACAGGATACCATATAGGTGCAGATGGACGATTAGGAGATGATTCTTTTTACTTTATGGTAGGATTGGGATACCACAAATTGGATTTTATTTCTTCACCAGACTATAGTTTTAAAGTGAATGACCCGAATTTTGGTTTTATCAAAGGAAAGGGTGGCCTTGCTTTCAAACTATTCAAAGTAAATGATCAAATTGTCACTAGACTTAGGTTGATGGGAGCAATTGATTATCTATTGCAACATCCTTCTACTGATTCAGCGGACAATCCATCAGATCTTGAATTTAATGAGGCGGTTGCTGGAGCAATTGGTGGTATAGAAATAGATATTTATTTTCTAACCTTACAATTAGAATATCAAAAAGGATTTTTTAATTCTGTAAGCGAAACAGAAGGTAGTAGTATGAATTTTTTTACTGCAGGCCTCGGAGTAAATTTTTGACCTAAATTATGCCAAGCTTGCTTCAAATACTCCTTCAGGAGTTAGTTTTTCAAGCTTGACTGACCTGAGCTCGTTAACGAGCGATAATTCACCCTTTAGTTTTATCTTGATGTAGTTACTGGTAAAGCCAGTAAGTGCACCAGGATTTTTTGAATCTTCTATCAACACCCTTTTAATTTTTCCTTGATTGTGTAGATAGAATTGACGCTTTTTCATAGCAGATAAATTTCTCAGAATTTCATTCCTTTTTCTTCTAGTTTCCATCGGAACAATTTGATCCATTTCACTAGCTAAGGTGTTAGCTCTTTCTGAATAAGTAAATACATGAAAGTAGTTTACATCCAAATCAGATAAAAATTTCACAGTCTCTTGAAAGTGTTCCTCAGTTTCACCTGGGAAGCCTACAATTACATCCACTCCAATACAGCACTCAGGAATTTCTTTTCTAATCCAACTTACGCGTTCACTGTACAGTTCACGAAGATATCTTCTTCTCATCAATTTGAGAATATCGTTTGATCCAGATTGAAGAGGAACATGAAAATGGGGTACGAATTTTTTGGATTGTGAGACAAAGCTGATTATTTCCTTTGTCAATAAATTTGGCTCAATCGAGGAAATTCTAAACCTTTCTATTCCATCAGTTTGATCTAGTTCTTTTATCAAATCAATAAATAGTGCTTCTTTTTTTGGCTTGGTTCCTTCTATTACTTCGGTGCCATTCCCAAAATCACCAAGATTCACTCCAGTTAATACAATTTCTTTTACTCCTTTTTCGGCTATCGTGGCAACATTTTTCCTGACATTTTCAATGGTATCACTTCTAGATTTCCCTCTTGCTTGTGGAATGGTGCAGAATGAGCAATTGTAATTACAGCCATCTTGCACCTTGAGAAATGATCTAGTCCGATCTCCAAAAGAGAAGGATTCAATAAAACTGTTGGCTTCTTCAACCTCACCGGCGATTACCATACCTTTATCCAAGGTGCCAATTTGGTCGATATAATGTAAAACATTAAATTTTTGGGCAGCCCCTAAAACCAGATCGACTCCAGGTATATTTGATATTTCTTCAGGTTTTAGCTGTGCATAACAGCCTATGACTACAATTTTGGCATCAGGATTCGCCTTTTGAGCTTGTCGAACGGCATATCTACATTTGCGGTCAGCGAAATCCGTTACAGAACAAGTATTGATTACATATACATTCGCAGGTTCACCAAAATCGACGGTAGCATAGCCTTTATCCTCAAACATGCGCCTAATGCTTGAAGTTTCTGAGAAGTTTAATTTACAACCCAAGGTATGAAATGCCGCTGTTTGTGGTGTCGCCATGCTGCAAAGATAAAAATCATTATAATCCTATTTTATCTTACTTTCGTCAAATAATTACTTTTGTATTACAAGTGGGATTATGAATGCTAAATATTTGATATTCTTATTGATGTTGGTCTGTGCATATTCTTGTGTACCAGAATCTAAGGAAGAACTTACCGAGGTAGAGCTTGACTTACGGAATCCTGTAAATCAAAGAATTATCTTGCATGAATTGAATCAGAATAGAGATAGTCTGTTTTTTTACGCAAAGTCCCCCAATCCTACTCACAGATATTTAGTAGCAAGAGCTTTTGCCTCTTATCAAACCGATCGGGCTATTCCAATTTTGGACAGCCTTATCCTCGATCCTTCTAGAAGAGTAGCAGCGATGGCTGCATATGCACTTGGTCAAATAGGTAGCCCAAAGGCTGAAAGTATTTTGGTGTCCTCATTCAAGTCTCAGGATACGAGCTCTGTCGATAATATTTTAAACAGCAGGATTTTAGAGTCTATTGGAAAAACGGGTAGTAAGAAAATGCTAGAGTCGATGGCTACAGTAAGTACTTACAAAAGCTCAGATACCTTATTGCTCTTAGGCCAAGTAAGAGGCTTTTATCAATTTGCAAAAAGAGGTATCATTTCTGAAAAGGCAACAGAACAAGTAATAAAGTATATCAATGATAGCTCATATCCAAAACAGGTTAGATTAATGGCTGCTCATTACTTGGCTAGATCAAAAGATGTTTTGATTGATGATTATAAATATCAGATTACCCAAGCACTGATAAAAGAGCAAGATCCTAATATCAAAATGACCTTGATGCTTAGTCTTCGTAAAATTAAGGACAAGGAAATTCAGGAAACTTTGTTGAGTCAATTTGAATTAGAACAAGACTGGCGAGTAAAGGTAAATACTATTAAGGCAATTGGTGTACAAGATTATATTACTGGAGCTGAGAAAATGATTGGTGCCTTGGATGATAGTGATCCCAGAATAGCTTTGGCAGCTGCAGACTTTTTTGTCAACAATGGTAACAAGGACGACGCCACTGAGTACAGAAAATTTGCGAGAGATAAAAGCAGATCTCCAGCGATTAGGGCAAGACTTTATTATGCTGTTTTTAAGAACCTACCATACTATTATACAAAAACCATATCTGCGACAAGATGGGAATTGTTGCAACTAATAAAAGAGGTGGAAGATCCGTATGAAAAGGCGGCTTACATTTCTGCATTTAGTAATGATCCTGGAGCCTATTCTGATTTGATAAAAATGATAGAAGAGGAAGAGAGC
>CALHKJ010000426.1 GCA_938033975.1 uncultured Saprospiraceae bacterium
GAACCACTTATAGGAGCTTCCGTAAAAATAGGAACAACAGGGACAGTTACAGATATTGATGGATTCTATTCCATCCAAATAGAAAACGGCACCCACAATGTTGAGTTTTCCTATATTAGTTATGCTAGCAAAGAAGTAACAATCGATCTAGCTGGCAACCAAAAATTAGACATATCATTAAGCACATCTAATAATGTCTTAAACGAAGTAGTTGTTACTGCAGACATTGCGATAGAAAGAGAAACCCCAGTAGCCTTCTCGAATATCCCAACAATCAAACTAGAAGAAGAACTTGCTGCTCAAGATATTCCAATGATTTTAAATTCGACTCCGGGAGCTTACGCAACCGAATCAGGAGGAGGAGATGGTGATGCAAGAATTTCCATTAGAGGATTCGATCAACGTTATGTTTCTGTAATGCTTGATGGTATTCCTGTAAACGATATGGAAAATGGAGAAGTCTTTTGGTCCAATTGGTTTGGCTTAGATCTAGTTACAAAAACGATGCAGGTGCAAAGAGGTCTAGGTGCCTCAAAGATATCAACACCTTCAGTTGGAGGAACGATTAATATTCTTACAAAAGGAATAGACGCTAAGCGAGGACTTAGATTCAAACAAGAATTTGGAAATAATGGTTACCTAAGATCAACCTTTGGATTCACCTCAGGCAGAATGGAAAATGGTCTTGGCTTTTCATTGGCAGGTTCTTACAAACAAGGTGATGGCTGGGTAGATGGTAATTTTACGCAAGGTTATTTTTATTATTTAAGAGTAGATAAGCAATTTGGAAATCACCTCGTAAGTCTAACTGGTTTTGGTGCTCCCCAAGAACATGGGCAAAGACCATTTTCAGCGGAAGCTGGACAAGTTGATACAGAATATGCACTTTCATTAGGCATCCCACAATCAGTTAATGACCAATTAGAATTTGCCAATAAAGGAAGAAGGTATAATGATACTTGGGGTATGTATAATGGTGAAATTTACAATACAAGAAAAAACTATTACCACAAGCCTCAGTTTTCACTAAGACATAGTTGGCAGGCAACTGAAAAATTATTCTGGTCAAACGTAGCTTACCTTTCTATAGGTAATGGCGGCGGAACAGCTAGAGATGGAGCTTCAATTCCATTTGGAGATGATGACCAATTGGATATGAATCAGGCCTTCATGAATAATTTACCAACAGTCTTTAATCCAGATGGTATTTCAAATACAATCATAAGAGCAAATAGAAATAATCACTTTTGGTATGGAATTCTTTCGACCTTGCGATATGAGCTCAATGAAAATATCACCTTGTCAGGAGGATTAGATGGAAGGTCATATGAAGGTGATCACTTCAGAGAAGTGTATGATTTATTAGGTGGTACAGGCTGGCAAGAAGGGCAAGTTTCACCAAACAGTCCAGTACTTCAAGTAGGTGATAAATATGAATACGACTATACCGGTCTAGTAAGTTCTGTAGGTGCTTTTGGTCTCTTTGAATATAAGAGAAACAAGTGGGCAAGTTTCTTAAATCTATCCGCTGCCAATGCAACGTATGGATTCAGAAACAACTTTACAAAATTTGAGTTAGACCCAGTTGATGTTCAGACCTATACGATTAAGTTAGGAGCAACGTATAATTTCAATGATAACAACAGTGTATTCTTTAATACTGGAATTTTAAATAAGGCACAACCATATAGAAATGTAATCATCACTAATTTCTGGACAAATGACTTAGATGGTCAAGTTGCTAATAATTACGAGAATGAAGATATCAGAGCTGTTGAATTAGGATATACATTCAAGAGTGAAAAGTTTTCAGCTAACCTAAATGGTTACTATACTTTTTGGGGTAACAAGCCTCTAGATAGATTGCCTTCAATTGCCGAAGATGAAAGTGATCCTGAGTCTGATAGAATCCCTGTAAATATTCCAGGTATTGATGCATTACATAAGGGAATTGAAATCGATTTTGTGTATAAGCCAATTAAGAAATTATCAATTGAGGGTCTGGCATCTGTTGGAGATTGGATTTGGACATCAGGGCAAACAGTAAATGGTGTGCTTCCAAATGGTGTTCAATACAGTTATGAATTTGATGCTGAAGGCGTCCATGTAGGAGATGCAGCCCAATTACAAATTGGAGGTCAAGTGAGGTATGAGCCCTTTGATGATTTTTATGTAAAATTGAAGACTACCTATTTTGATAACAATTATGCAGATTTCCAACCAGAAAATCTACAGGGTGAAAATGGTGGAAGAGAATCTTGGCAAATGCCTGCATACTATTTTTCTTCATTGCATACTGGCTATGGATTTAAGATCAAAGATTATAAACTTAACCTAAGATTTAATGTTTTAAATCTTTTTGATGCAGTTTACTTAACTGACGCCAGAGATAACGATGATTTTAATTCCCCAAGTTTCAATGATTTTGATGCAAAGTCTGCTTCTGTTTTCTATGGCCAAGGTAGAAGGTGGAATTTTTCAATACAAGCAAGTTTTTAAAAAATAAACAAATAAAATATGACAAAGGGTTTACTCATTTTTACAATGCTGTTATTTTCAATAGTTGGCTTTAGCCAAATGAATATAGCTGATGTAAGAAATGAATCATTAGGAACAGTTGTGACTATCGAAGGTGTAGCAACCAATGGTGGAGAATTAGGAATTATTAGATATTTGCAAGATGCGACAGGTGCAATTGCAGTTTATCCAGGCACAGGGTCTGTCGGTGATTTTCCAGGAGAAGTTTCCAGAGGAAGTTTGGTAAGGGTAACTGGAGAATTAAAGGAATTTAATAATTTACTAGAGGTGGATGCAATAAGTGCATATGAAGTTATCTCTGAAAACAATGAATTACCAGAACCGCTAGTGCTTACTCCATCTCAAATTAATGAAGACACAGAAGCTGTCTTAGCAGTTATAAATAATGTAAAGTTTACAGCTGGTGGAAATACTTTTTCAACAGGAAATTATGAATTCACATCCAATGGTGAGACATCAGAAATTTTTCTTAGATCTGGAAATCCATTAGTTGGTACTGAGATTCCATTGGCTGCAGTTAACCTTACAGGAATTGTTTCTCAGTTCAGTTCCTTTTATCAATTACTTCCAAGGGGGATTGAAGATCTTGAAATTGCAGATTCATTCTTTTTGACAGCTTCGCCAAAACAATCTAATATTACTCAAAGTGGTTTTACTGTTAATTGGGCTACCAACGAAGCTTCTAGTTCAATAATCAAATACGGTTTAACGCCTGAGCTAGGTGAATCAGTTTTGGTAGATGAATCAAATATGGCTCATGAAATTACCTTAGACGGTTTAGAGCCAGGTAACTTTTACTATGTTCAAGTTTGTTCGAATAATGGTACCTCAGAAGTAACTTCAGCAACTGAGCTATATAGTACTGCATCCAATTCTTCTGGTGAAATGAAAGTTTATTTTACATATGATGTGGATGGAACAATTTCAACTGGTTCTTATCCAGTTGGGACAACTGGAGCTGCTATTGAGGGAGAAATCATCAAAAGAATTGATGCTGCTCAAACTAGTATTGATGCATCTATCTATAATATAAACAGAACCACCATTGTAAATGCTCTTACTGAAGCTTTTGAAAGGGGAGTACAGGTGCGATATATCGCAGATAATGAGACAGCAAACTTGGCTTTATCAGATCCAACTCCGCCATTCCCAATTATCAGAGGGAATAACAATGGATTAATGCACAACAAGTACTTTGTATTTGATGCTGATGATGTAGACAACGCATGGATATTATCAGGTTCAACGAATATGACAGAACAAAACCTTGTAAACGATTTTAATAATGCAATCTTTATTCAAGATCAGGCATTGGCGAAAGCCTATACAATGGAGTTTGAGGAAATGTGGGGAACTGATGGACAAGATCCAGGAATATTTTCTGTTTTATTTGGAGCAGATAAAACAAACAATACTCCGCATCTTTTTAATATCAATGGTATTGAAGTAGAATCATATTTTTCACCTTCTGATAATACTACAATTGGAATTGTAGATGCACTTAATTCTGCCGATAATGACATACAACTAGCCTTACTTACATTTACAAACAATGAGTTGGGTACAACTGTAAGAAATCAAAATAACGCAGGTATAGCGATCAGAGGTATTGTAGAAAATGTAAATGATCAAGGATCTGAGTTTGATTTTTTAACTGGGCAAGGCGTTAATATTGTACAGGATAATCTACCTGGTACTACACATCACAAGTATGCGATTGTAGATGCTATTTCTGGTGATGATCCTTTGGTTGTACTTGGATCACACAACTGGTCAGGTGGTGCCGAAACAAGAAATGATGAGAATACATTGATTATTCATGATGATAGAATTGCCAACATCTTTTTGCAAGAATTTGAGGCAAGATGGTGTGAAACACAAGGTGATGTAAATTGCTTTACAAGTGTAGATGACTTTGATGAAGCTGAGTTGAATTTTCAAATTTTCCCTAACCCAGTTTCAGACTTACTTAATATTGATATTGAGTTAGAAGAGAAAGAAGATATTACTATTTCAATACTTGATGCGCAAGGTAGAATCCACCAGAGTACCATTTTAAACAATGTAACTAATAATTACAATGAGACTTTGAATCTTCAAAATATGAGTTCAGGAACTTACTTTATCCAACTAAGAATTGGAAAAAAGCAAACGGTAAGATCTTTCCAAATTGTAAAATAAAAGAATTTCACTTGAAGTGAATGGAGCCAGCTCAATTGAGCTGGCTTTTTTATTGGCTAAAACCAATAGATATGGGACATATTTGCTATAAATATCATATGAATAAGATAAATTCCATACTTTTGCGGTGCTAAACAAATTTTAAACAAACACAAATACAAATGAGTAAAGTCACAGTTGTAGGTGCTGGAAATGTTGGAGCTACGGTTGCCAATGTTCTTGCCCACAAAGACATAGTAAATGAAGTAGTTCTTTTGGACCTTAAAGGCGATATGGCAAAGGGTAAGGCATTGGATTCTTGGCAACAAGCTCCAATCGATTATTACTCAACAAAATTAAAAGGTACTTCTAACTATAGAGATACAAAAGGATCAGATGTTGTGGTCATTACTGCAGGTATCCCAAGAAGACCTGGAATGAGCAGAGACGACTTAATTGCGACCAATGCAAAAATCGTTGTATCAGTTACAAAATCAATTTTAGAATATACACCCAACCCGATTATTATTGTGGTATCCAATCCACTTGATGTTATGACTTATGCTGCTCACAAAGCCTCAAAGTTGAGCCCAAAGAGAGTGATTGGAATGGCTGGTATTCTTGATACGGCTAGATACAGAGCTTTTCTTGCAACAGCATTAAAGGTTTCTCCAAAAGATATCCAAGCAGTTTTGATGGGAGGTCATGGAGATACAATGGTACCTCTTCCAAGATATACTACAGTAGCTGGAATTCCTGTGACTGAGATGATTGATAAAAAGAAGTTGGATGCAATTGTAGAAAGAACAAAGAAAGGAGGAGGAGAATTAGTAAAACTAATGGGTACATCTGCATGGTATGCACCAGGTGCTGCAGCTGCTCAAATGGTAGAATCAATTATTAGAGACGAAAATAGAATTTACCCTTGTGCTGTAAGATTAAACGGACAGTGGGGTATTAAGAATACTTTCCTAGGTGCTCCGTGTAAACTAGGTAAGAATGGAGTAACAGAAATTCTAGAATTAAAACTGAATGCATCAGAGAAGAAACTTTTGAAAAAGTCTGCTGCTCACGTACAAAAGGTGATCAAAGTATTCAGTAAAATGAAATTAGTATAAGCAATTACATTGCATGGTTAATAAAGAATTACTTCAGGTAATCAATACCAACAAAGCAAATAATCTATACGATTTGTCGATGGAAAGGCCAGTTTTACTGGTCTTTCTTCGTCAATTTGGTTGCTTGTACTGTCGAGAAGCCTTGCATGATGTCTCTGAGCTTTTAGACCAAATTAAATCACGGAATATCAATTTGGTACTAGTGCATATGTCAGATTTTGAACTTGCATCTATTTATTTGGAAAAGTATGGTTTGGAAGCTGAAGAACAAATTTCAGATCCAAATTGTGAAACCTATGCAAAATTTGGATTGGTAAAAGG
>CALHKJ010000427.1 GCA_938033975.1 uncultured Saprospiraceae bacterium
CACAATTGAAGTTCTTAATTGTTTGACAAGCTCGAGTATTAATACAACTAATGAGAACATTTCAATTTACCCAAATCCAAGTTTTGGACAATTCTCTATTATTTCGGAAAATGCAGGCAAAGCAAAAATCTTTGATTTAAATGGGACAAGCATGCAGGAATTTTCCATTTCTGTAGGTCAAAATAAACTTGATTCTAGCAAGCTAGTAGCTGGAATTTATTTTATCACAATCTACCATGATAGCAAACCAGTACATTTCCAGAAATTGGTTATTGAATAAAAGACTAGTTAGATTTTAATAATTGAACATTTCATAATTATCTATCGGTTCGAAATCTTAACATAGCATAAAGAATCTAACAAAGTATTTTGATTGTTTCTTAACTTTGGTATTTAGAAATATTCTTAATACAATGAAAAAATCGTTTTTATTATTCTTGTTTTCTGTTTTGATTTTTTGTAGTTGTAAGCAAACAGATCCAGACTACAAAAAGAAATTAAGCAAGGCAGATTTTCTTCATCAATCAATGAAGAATTTATCAGATATAATTGTTTACGATATCTTCTCTCCACCAGTGGCAAGTAGAATTTATGCCTATCCAAGTATTGCAGCCTATGAGATTTTAGCTACAGAAGATGAACAAATTAAATCGCTTGCAGGAAAACTCAGAGAACTTAAAACGATACCGAAGGCCGAAAAAGAAATTGTTGCTTCTATTTCAGCACTTCATGCTTTTAATCAAGTTGGGAAAAAACTTATTTTTTCTGAAGATAAGATGGAAGCTTTTCAAGAAAGCTTGATGAAGGAAGTAGATAAGATCAATGCGCCATCTGGCATCATTGAAAACTCTATTCAATACGGTCAAAGGGTAGCAGACCATATTTTAGAATGGGCTGATAAGGACAATTATAAGCAAACAAGATCATTTCCAAAATACACTATTACTGAAGATGAGTATTCTTGGAAACCAACTCCTCCTGCATATATGGAGAGTATTGAACCTCATTGGAAAGAAATAAGACCAATGGTCATCAATTCCGCTGATCAATTTACTCCAGAACGACCAACAAGCTTTGACATGAAAAAAGGCAGCGATTTTTATAAAGAGGTTGAGGAGGTCTATGAAGTGGGAAAAAACATCAAAGAAGACGAAAAATTAATAGCGAGTTTTTGGGATTGCAATCCTTATGTAATGAATCAAACTGGCCATGCAATGTTTGCTACAAAAAAAATTACACCAGGAGGCCACTGGATAGGTATAACCAAAATAGCTTGTGAAAAAGACAAGGCAAATATTACAAAATCAGCTGAAGCTTATGCCAAGTGCTCAATAGCTTTGATGGATGCATTTATAAGTTGTTGGGACGAAAAATATAGAAGTAAGCTGATCCGTCCGGAAACAATTATCAACGAACACATAGACCCAAATTGGTTACCTGTTTTACAAACTCCACCTTTTCCAGAATACACGAGTGGTCATTCCGTAATAAGCACGGCTGCTGCCATTATGTTGACTTCTATATTTGGTGAAAATTTTAGTTACATTGATGATGTAGAAGTAGAATATGGTTTACCAATTAGATCCTTTGGTTCGTTTATTGAAGCCTCAGAAGAGGCAGCAATTAGCAGACTTTACGGTGGCATCCATTATAGACCCGCCATAGAAAATGGAGTTAAACAAGGTGAGAAATTAGGTCGCTACCTAGTGGATAAAATTGACAATAATTAAATAATCATCAGAGTAGGCACTTTATCACCAAGTTGTAATTTACTAGTTTATTCCTCATAAACTTCCATGTCCTCATAAAAAGTACCAAAGGCAAAAAAGTAGCCCATAAAAGAATTTAATGGAACCAAGCTTTGTCCTTGATTAGGACCTTCAATGATTTTTCCACCCATGTTGATCACATTGCCATCCTCATCCGATGCAACAATAGGCAATTGATCAGAAACGAATTGAAGGTTATTCAGCCCAGGATCTTCAAAGGCTAAAATAAAATTATCAGCTTTTGAGCCAATAACGATGTTGCTTACTCCATCAACTTCATCAAAAATGATTCTATCATTTTCAAACAACTCGATACTATATACTTTTTGAATGCTTTCTCCCAATACTCCAAGCACTCTCTCCTTAGCAGGTAAACGCTCATCAAGATTGCTTACAGGAAAAATAATATTACTGTGGTTGGTTCTATAGTCACCATATGGGTAAGCTGTATAATTACGATCAAAGCCAGTATCAGTATTCATTACTACAGCATCTGGAAATGCCTTCTTCCATGTAGCCCAAGTTGTTTCTAAAATTTGAGTGGTTTCAATTTTTTGATTCAACAAATCACCGTTGACACAATCCAATCTGAGCTGTGACCAATAGCTATCGGTTTCTCTATCGTAAGGCATGAGATTGGTATTGTACAATTTACCACTCACTCCAAAAGTGGTTGTACTACCATTAATGTCTCTGTTCCACGAAACTCCAGTTCCGGTCAATGGGCAATAAGTCAAAGCATAGTTAAGATCACCAATGTTGTCATTAACTATTTCGTGCCAATCCAAAATTGGATGGGGGTAAGCCTTGCCTGCTATTCCATTTCTAAATACTCCTATTACCAAGTCATTATCCGTCAAAAATCCTTCTGCTTCTATTCCCGCTATCGAACTAAAATGAGGACTATCTACTGAGGGTATTCCGTCCTTACCTGGACCACCATCAAAAACTTGAGATGGAGATATCGCCCAATCCTCAGGATCAGCGTTGGAAAGATCATCGTTATTTCCACAAGCACTTATGCTAAGCACCGCCAAAAAAATAAATAACTTTTTCATATCAATGTATTTCAATTATACTATCTAAATTCTTTTTCTTTATCGCATAACTCAGTTGTACACCAATCAAATATTTTGTTGTTATCTGCAAACCTTCCAACTTTTGATAAATTGGAAACTCTCCGTACAGCCTTATTGCTTTTACATCATCTGGTGTATAGGAAAAACCTATTGGAATACTCAACCATTGGCCGCCACTGTTTGGAGCAATGGTACTTTGTTCTGTATTGGGACCACCCCATCTATATTTCAAACTTAGATCAGGAATGATAAAACCAAGCTTGTAATCCTGTAAATATCTGAGACCAAAGACTCCTAGAAACTCATCGCCAAAAGCAAAGCTCCTTCCACCAAAATTCTCAGTACTTCCAAAATTTTCATTGATTCCATTTTTGCGAAAAACTGCTGATACATTCGCACTTAAAAAAGGAAACAAAAATCTTGTTCTATTGTATGAGCTTCTTATCAAATAATCAAATGAACCTGTTCCACTTTGCATATCTGGAGATAAAAAGATTCCTGAATTACTCAGATGAGATACTCTTCCTGTTGGTACTTTAACACCAGCTGACAAGTTCAAATAAGTTTTGTCATTTGCGTAAAGCATATATTGAGCTATAAGGCTCATATCTCCTTGACCTATGCTTGCTTGAGATTCTGAAAAAGTTTGCCTTGCCTGATGGACGATTGGCACAATAGCAGAAAATGCCCATTTTCGATTTAGGGTATAGTCTACTTTCACAGCAATATTTTGTCCAAATCTTGACCTAGGATCATTGGTCAATTTTTCAGTCTCATCTACAAGTAAGTTGATATTTTTATACTCATACAAAAGCTGAAAAGAAATCGCTCGTTCATCTTGATTGTTGACCTCTAAAAATGAGCTTATTGGTGCACCAGCGGTACAACAGGTCTGCGCATTCACATTAACAGTTAGGAGTAGCAGGCAAAATAATAATTGAATCATGACAAGCATACCAAAAGTTAACTATGTCAAAGAAATGATGTTTCCTACATAGACCAATTATTACGTAAATTGTCCTAGTCAATACTTTTATTTGCAACTAGTGCACACATAAAATAGCTGATTTTAGCCATAACTTGTATTAATATACTTTGGTTATCATTTTAGTAATCGAATCAGGATCCGTCAAAAAAAGTAACTATGAAACTTAATATTATTAAGCTTATACTATTTCTTGCTTCCGCAAATGTTACACTTGCACAGGATTGCGATTTACTTCCAAACGTAGAATGGGAATTCATAACTTGGGAACCAGCCCCCGAGCCGCAAACAGAATTCTTTATTGAATGCAATGTCTCTAATTTTATAAATGTAGCCTCATTTAGATTTACTCTAAACTTTGATAATTCAAACTTGGAATTTGTGTCCATTGACAATATTGGCAATCCACTAAACGGAGATGTATTTGTAAGTGATGCTGGATCTGTTTTGGACAATGGATATTTACCAACCGGATGGATAAACCTTGATGGCCAAGGTGAAACAATAGATGATGGTACAATCTGCAGAATATGGTTCAAAATCATTGGTGATCCTCAAAATTGTTATGATTGGTCAATAAATTCTGATATAGCTGAAATGGAATTAGTACAGAAATTAGAAAATGGAAATGTCTGCACCAAAGACAATATCAATTTTCGAATTGGTGACGGGTGTATGTGCAGCAGTTTGTTTCTTTTAAATACAACTTGCCCAAATCAATTAGAGCTGAGTATTTGTGGAGGTATAGCACCTTACACTTATACAATTTCGGGTCCAAGTAATGAGCTTCTTGGTACACTTACTGAGAATCAAATTGAAAGTTTTGATAATCTCGCAGCTGGTACTTATTCTGCAATAATTCAAGATAATGCATTTAACCAATACACCACAATGTTTGAAGTGCCAAGCTATACCCCTGTTAGTGTTATAGATGCTATAATTTGCAATGATGGTGAAAGTACCATTCTTGACTTATCTACAAACATTCAAAGCTCCTTACCATTCACTATCATTGGACCAACAGGAGAAACCTTAGAAACTAATATTGTTGACTTTATTGGTGTGCCTATTGGTTTGTATGAATATACTTTTGTCGTAGGAGATGAACTTTGCGGTTTAGAAAACTATATTAGCACTATCGAGGTCCAAAATTGTACAATCACTTCCAATAAAAATACTGCGCAAAAAATTCCTGAAATTTTCCCAAATCCAAGCCA
>CALHKJ010000428.1 GCA_938033975.1 uncultured Saprospiraceae bacterium
GATCTTGGTACGATAGAACAATGGAGTAAAAATGAGTGGACAATATTTGTCTTGAGTGGCTACAGTAATTGGGAAAATGCAGAGACTGCAAGGATTAAAGCAGTAAACCGTGGATACATTGATGCTGCTGTTGTTAAGGATAACAATGGAGTGTTAGAAATGATTAAAAGAAACTAAAGAATAGTTCAGAAGGTTTTCAAATAAGTAGGGGTTGCATGTAAGGGCAACCCCTTTTTTATTTCTCATTTTTAAGAACTATTATTGCATATCTTTTAAGATCATCATCAACTATCAATGATTAAGAACTATACATATGAGAATGGAGCTTTAAAAATGAATCCTAGCTCAAATGAAAGTTCGTGGATACATATTTGTCCACCAATTAGTCAAGCGGAAATAACTGAAATTTCTGAAAACTTTGATTTTCCACAAGACTTTATTACCGATTCCTTAGATGTAGATGAACGATCGAGGTATGAAAAGGAAGATAACTCCAACTTTATCCTAATTAACACTCCTGTGCTTAATTCTGAAGATAAACCAAATGAAGCTATATATATAACTGTACCAATCGGTATAATCCTCGTTGATGGTATTATTATAACCATATCACAAGCGAATAATCCAGTAATAGACAAATTTCTGGATAATAGAGTAAAAGGGTTTAATCCAAATGATCCAAAACAATTTGTCTTAAAGCTTTTTGAACACAACGTATTCTCATTTCTTGATTGTCTTAAGAAATTAAACCTCAAAAGGAATTTAATAGAACAAGAATTATATAACTCAAGTAGAAACAAAGAATTGAAACAATTGCTTCGGGTTGAAAAGAGTTTGGTCTATTTTGTTAATTCCTTATCATCTAATGATTTGTTAATGATGAAAATGAAAAGGACTGATTTTCTCAAATTAAGAGATGACGAAGAATTAACAGATATGTTTGAGGACTCTATTATTGATAACAGTCAGGCTTTGGAAATGTCGAATGTCTATACAAATATCCTAAGTGGAACGATGGAGGCGTATGCGTCAATAGTTTCTAATAATCTGAATACATTCATTCAAAGACTAACGATCATTACTATTATTTTAATGGTACCTACCTTAGTTGCTAGCTTTTATGGGATGAATCTTGATTATCTTCCAATGAGTGATAATAAATACGCATTCTACTTACTTATTTTTATCTCTATTTTAATTGGATTTATCCTCATCTGGTTTTTCAGAAGAGAAAGGAAACCAAAAGCTTGAAAATCCCTAACTCATTGGGTTTCAGCACTATAATTCATATTAAGAATAATTTTAATATGGTTCATTAAAGTTTTCCACAAATGTTGAAAACTCAAATGGACGTATTATAAAAAATTTTCATTTATTTGTGATAGGAAAACATTAGGCCAACAGAGACCAATTTGCCCCAATTTAAATCCTTGTCTCGAATCTAATTTTAACCGGAATGAACCAAAATGAGAGCAGATGTAAAAAGTTTACATCCATAGACACGACTCTCTAAATAGAAATGATAATCAACAAAATCCAAAATATACAACTTGATGAGCATGAACCAAAACGAACCAATTTTACAAGAAAACCCAAACAGATTTGTTCTATTTCCAATAAAGCATGATGATATATGGCAATTTTATAAAAAGTCAGAAGCAAGTTTTTGGACTGCTGAAGAAATTGATCTTAATCAGGATCTAAGTGATTGGGAAAATAAGTTGAATGATGATGAAAAACACTTCATTCAGCATGTACTTGCCTTCTTCGCTGCAAGTGATGGGATCGTAAATGAGAATTTAGCAGAAAACATGGTTAATGAAGTTCAATATACTGAGGCTAAATTTTTCTATGGCTTTCAGATCATGATGGAAAACATTCATTCAGAAACATATTCACTTCTGATTGATACTTATATAAAAGATGCAAAACAAAAAGATTACTTATTTAATGCCATCGAGCACATGGACTGTGTTAAAAAGAAAGCTGATTGGGCTTTCAGATGGATTGATGAAGGATCTTTTGCCGAAAGACTTATTGCTTTCGCAGCCGTAGAAGGTATTTTCTTCTCAGGATCATTTTGCTCAATCTATTGGTTGAAAAAAAGAGGTCTAATGCCAGGATTAACATTTTCAAATGAGTTAATCTCAAGAGATGAAGGAATGCACTGTGATTTTGCATGCTTATTATACAATCAACATATCCAAAACAAGTTACCTAAAGACACGATTCAAAAGCTAATAGTAGACGCAGTAGAAATCGAAAAGGAATTCGTAACAGACGCATTACCAGTAAAACTTATTGGTATGAATTCAGAAATGATGTGTCAGTATATCGAATACGTTGCCGATAGATTATTGTTGTCATTAAATAACCCTAAAGTCTACAATGTGGAAAATCCGTTCCCTTGGATGGACCTTATAAGCTTACAGGGTAAAACCAACTTTTTTGAGAAGAGAGTAGGAGACTATCAGAAAGCAGGAGTATTGGCCAGCAAAGATGACCAAGTATTCTCACTTGAAGATGATTTCTAGACTTTGTACTTAAAACATTTATTAACTTTTTAATTTCGTCGCCCCCACATGCAAGTAATTAAACGAACTGGTCGGCGTGAATCTGTCAGCTTTGACAAAATCACGGCCCGCGTCAAAAAATTATGCTATGGACTCAATGAGCAATACGTTGATCACATAGAAATTTCGAAAAAGGTTATTCAAGGTCTATTCGATGGTGTAACAACTTCAGAATTGGATAATCTAGCCGCTGAGACATCAGCATCCATGACAACCATACATCCCGATTATGCAATCCTTGCTGCAAGAATTGCAGTCTCAAACCTACATAAGAATACTAATAAGTCTTTTTCTGAATCAATGCACTTGTTGCATAACTATGTTGACCCAAAAACAAACGAAAAAGCTGGACTTATTAGCGACAGCTTAATCGATGTTGTTAATAAAAATGAAGAGAGAATAAATTCTGCGATCATTTACGATCGAGATTATAACTTTGACTATTTCGGATTTAAAACGCTTGAAAGATCTTACTTGCTTAGAGCAGGTGGGAATGTAATAGAAAGACCACAGCATATGATCATGCGTGCAGCACTTGGAATCCATGGTGAAGACATCGACTCAGCTATTGAAACATATAATTTGATGTCTGAGAAGTGGTTTACTCATGCAACTCCAACTTTATTTAATGCTGGAACTCCGAAACCGCAATTATCTTCTTGTTTCTTACTGACAACCACAGAAGATAGTATTTCAGGAATTTTTGAAACACTCACAAGATGTGCTAAAATTAGCCAGTCAGCAGGTGGAATTGGATTAAGCATTCACAACATCAGAGCTAAAGGTTCATACATTAAAGGAACAGGTGGTACTTCTAACGGAGTAATACCTATGCTGAAAGTATTTAACGATACTGCTAGATATGTTGATCAAGGAGGAGGAAAAAGAAAAGGTGCTTTTGCCATTTATCTAGAACCATGGCATGCTGATATCGAAGAATTTCTTGACTTGAAAAAGAATCATGGTAAAGAAGAAATGAGAGCAAGAGACTTGTTCTATGCAATGTGGATTTCTGACTTATTCATGAGAAGAGTAGAGGAAGATGGTCAATGGTCATTGTTCTGTCCTAATGAATCACCAGGATTGGCAGATGCATATGGTGGAGAGTTTGAAGCACTTTATCACAGATATGAAGAAGAAGGGAAAGCAAGAAGAACAGTAAGTGCAAGAGAACTTTGGTTCAAAATCTTAGAATCACAAATTGAAACTGGTACGCCTTATATATTATATAAGGATGCAGCTAATAAGAAATCAAATCAGAAGAACTTAGGTACAATCAAGAGTAGTAATCTGTGTACAGAAATCATGGAGTATACTGCTCCTGATGAAGTGGCTGTTTGTAATCTTGCTTCAATAGCATTAAACAAGTTTGTCAATACGGATACAAAAGAGTATGATTTCCAAAAGCTATATGAAATCACTAGGGTAGTTACAAGAAACTTGAATAAGGTAATTGATATCAATTACTATCCTGTTAAAGAAGCAGAAAATTCAAACTTAAGACATAGACCAATTGGTATTGGAGTACAAGGTTTGGCCGATGCTTTCATGTTACTAAGATTGCCATTTGATAGTCCAGAAGCGAAGCAATTAAACAAAGATATCTTCGAGACAATCTACTTCGGAGCAATGACAGAGTCAATGGAAATTGCTAAAGTAGAAGGAACTTATCAATCTTATGAAGGATCGCCAGTAAGTAAAGGTATATTCCAATATGATATGTGGGGAGTAACTCCATCTGATAGATGGGATTGGACTGGATTAAAAGCAAAGGTTGCAGATCATGGAGTAAGAAACAGCTTACTAGTCGCACCAATGCCGACAGCAAGTACTTCGCAGATATTAGGAAACAACGAATGCTTTGAGCCTTATACATCAAACATCTATACTAGAAGAACTTTATCAGGTGAGTATATCATCATGAATAAGCACTTATTAAAAGATCTTATTGAACTAGGTCTTTGGAGCCATGATTTGAAGCAAGCTTTGATGGCAAATAATGGTTCTATTGCAGATATAG
>CALHKJ010000429.1 GCA_938033975.1 uncultured Saprospiraceae bacterium
TGGTTCATCCAAATTTGGAAAAACTAATTGCAGTGTCAGTTCCTATGCATCTTTCGGATGGCTCCAAACAACTACTAAAGAAAGGCAATCTTGTTTATACCCAAAATTTTTTGTCCACCTTACGAAAAAAGATAAAAGAGAAACACAAAACATTTCCTGGACATGTGGATATAGATGTTTTAAATAAAATAAAAAACATCTATGATTTTGATGAATACTTCACCGCTCCTATCAACGGCTTTAAAAACGCAGAAGATTATTATGCAAAGGCTATGGCCTTACAGTTTTTACCTGAGATAAAAATTGAAACACACATCATCAGTGCTTTAGATGATCCATTCTTAGCTGAAAGCTGTTTCCCATTTGCGGAAGCGAAGAAATCCAAAAATATATCTCTATATGCCAGCAAGTACGGAGGACATGTAGGATTCTATGCAAGAGGAGATGCCTACTGGATTGATCAGAAGATTATAGGAATTTTAGGTTCGTCCAACTAATTTTCTCTCAATCAATTGTTTCCAAATCATCCTGGCTACTTGCTCCTTTCATCATGGTGTAAAATACATTAACAAGAAAAACTAATTGTGAAAAAACCAGTATGAAAAAGATTATGGAAAAGCTAGATTCAATATAAGATGTATGAGTATCATAAGAGTAATAACGTCTTGGAACTCCATTTAATCCGATAAAAATAAGTGGAAATAACAAGACGATGATACAGAAAAACGTGACCCAAAAATGAACTTGGGATAAAACAAAATTGAGCTTTTTCCTTAACAAACTAGGTGTCAAAAAATATAATAAAGCATAAATCGCAAAGAAAAAAGAAAGTGCAAAAAACACATGAGAAGTGGCTATGACAAAATAGGTATCAAATACTTGAATATCAATAGCTGAATTGCCAAATAGAATATTCATTACAGCACTCATTACAAAAAATAACAAGGAAGAAATTAAGAAAAAACGAGAAGTAATATTTTTCACAAGCCTCAACAGCCTAAAGATTTAAAAAGTGAGAAATTCAAATGCAAGTTACATGACATTTCATACAAACTAAGATTTATAATATAAGGATAACTTACTCTTTACGCAATTTTATCTTAACGTGAAGATTAATTCCTTTATTTTTAGTTTGGAAACTTTAATCAAAGATACTACAATACAAAAGGGAACTGTGACTAATAATTCCATTGTACATAACAATGAATTTAATCGCTTACGTAATCAAATAGAATTTCAAAATACTCTATTAGATTTTGCAACTGAATTACTGAAGTTGGATACTTCAGAGGATATCGTATGGGCTATAACAGAGAATATTATAGATAAGTTGGGATTTTTTGATTGTGTTATATATCTCATTTGTCCCAAGAAAAATCTATTGATCCAACGCTCTGCTTATGGGCCAAAAAATCCAGCTCCTAAACAGATATTAAATCCACTTACTTTAAAAATTGGCCAAGGAGTAGTCGGTAAGGTTGCTGAGACAGGAATTCCGGTTATTATTAAGGATACAAGAAAGGAACAATCACATATTAGTGATGCTGGATCAGGATTTTCAGAAATTGCAGTCCCTATTATTGTAGGAGATAAAGTTTTAGGCGTAATTGATTCAGAACACCCACAGGCAAATTTTTATAGTGAAGAGCATTTAGAATATTTGACGCAAGTTGCTACCCTGTCTGCAGTCACACTTCATAATGCATTGACCAAAGAGTCCCTTGAAAAACAAAAAGAAAATCTGCAAGTGGAAATCTCAAAGAGAACTGCCAAACTTGAAGCAACCATGGCAGATCTAAAACGATCAAATGATGATCTGGCCAATTTTGCACATGTCATTTCACACGACCTAAAACAACCATTGAGAACCATCAATTCTTTTATTAACCTCATAAAGAATAAAGAATTGAGTCTTAGTGAAAAATCAAAAGAATACTTTGAGTTTGTCTCAGATGGAACCATACGAATTCAAAAGGTCATTGATGGCTTGCTGAAGTTTTCAAAAGTTTTTAATCCTAATCAGCTTGAAACAGAATTTGATTTAAATATGGTAATGGCCAACGTTAGAAAAAACTTAGCCTTTCAAATTGAAGAAAGCAAAGCCGAAATTAGGGTTGACAAAATGCCATCTATCTCTGGCTATGAAAGTTTAATCAATCTACTATTCCAAAATATAATTTCTAACTCGATAAAATTTAAACAAAAAAATATAGCTCCGAAAATTGATATCAGTTACAAAGAGGATGATCAATATGTGTATATCACAATCAAGGACAATGGTGTTGGAATTGAATTTGATCACAAACAAAAGGCCTTTGAAATATTTCAGAGATTACATGGAGAGAAAGAGTACGAAGGCACCGGTATGGGACTTAGTTTTTGTCAGAAAATAGTCGAGCGCCACAAAGGGGAGATTTGGTTAGAATCAAAAGGTCTTAATAAAGGAACTACAGTAAATTTCTGTCTTCTTAAAACTTCAAGCGAAATCCAATAGTTTTCCTAGTATTTTAGGGCAAGATAGAACGAGAAATTCAAAACAAAACTTAATTTTGTCAAAATTTCTTATGAAGCTCAACCACACCATTCTAGCCATAGCCTTTATCTTACTATTAAGTTCTTGCAAAAATGAAGCTGATACTGAATATTGGACTCTTGAGCTTATAGAAGTGTTTTCAGTTGTAAATAGTGGAAACGAGGCCAAAAAAGGAGCCCTTACCTTCAAAGAAACCAAAGTGGCTGACGCTGATGGCAACAAAAAAGAACACTGGTATTACAATAGAGAAGGGCAATTGACAACCTTCGAAAGATACATCTATGATAAGGGTAATGATCTTCCCACCAAATCAAATTTTTACGACTTCAAAGATTCACTATTAAGCTACTATGTTTTTGAATACGATAACAAGGGGAATAAAATTAGGACCAACTCCTATGATGCTGCTACAAATGAACTATTAAGAATCGAAGAATTCTCCTACGACAAAAACAACAACAGAATAGGTCGACAAATCAAGGATGCACTTGGCAACCAAGCAAGAAGGTATGAGTTCAGATTCGATAAAGATGGAAATGAAAGCACATATTCCGTTTACGACGGTGATAATAATATGATCAATGCAGAAGCATTTAGCATCACAAAACGTGATGAGCATGGGTGGACAGAAAAATGGAGCTTTCGAAAAGAACAACCAAGCACAATTAAAACGAGAAAATTCGTAAACTTTTTACCACAGGAAATTACAGAAGTAAGATGAGTATAAACTATAATGAGATTGATAAGAAGTGGAAAGACTTCTGGGATAAAAATCAAACCTATAAGGATGAAGATGCAACAGACAAACCAAAATATTATGTTTTGGATATGTTTCCCTACCCTTCAGGTTCAGGTCTACATGTTGGACATCCATTAGGATATATTGCCTCAGATATTTTTTCTAGATACAAAAGGATGAAGGGCTTCAATGTTCTCCACCCTATGGGTTTTGATGCCTTTGGATTACCCGCAGAGGAATATGCCATTCAAAAAGGCGTCCACCCAGCTGACTCTACTGCAGAGAATATGAAGAGATACAGGGAGCAACTGGACAATCTTGGATTTTCATTTGATTGGTCTAGGCAAGTAAATACCAGTGATCCAAAATATTACAAGTGGACACAATGGTTTTTTACAGAATTATTTAAGCACTACTTCGATACACAAATTCAGAAGGCAAGACCTATTGAAGATCTCGAACAGCAATTTGCCTTGAGCGGGAATAAATCAGTTGCAGCAGCTAACAGTCAAGAAGATATATTTACAGCTGATGAATGGAGGTCCATGACTGCTCTTCAGCAATCTGAAGTATTGATGAATTATAGATTGGCCTACCGCAAAACTGGATTTGTCAATTGGTGTGAGCCATTAGGTACCGTACTAGCAAACGATCAAATCAAAGAAGGTCTATCCGTGAGAGGTGGACACCCGGTAACTCAGAAGGCCATGAATCAATGGTATCTAAGAATTACTGCTTATGCAGAACGAATGCTCAATGACCTAAATGATATTGCATGGAGTGATGCCTTAAAAACCATTCAGAGAAATTGGATTGGTCGATCAGAAGGTGCGAGTGTTGAATTCCCTGTCGCTGACTCTGATGAAAAAATAGAGGTTTTTACAACAAGACCCGACACTATTTTTGGTGCAACTTATATGGTACTTGCTCCACTCCATGACTTAGTAGAAAAATTAACCACAGAGGATCAAAAAGCAGAGGTAGAAGAATATGTTTCCTATGTAAAAGCGAAATCTGAAATCCAAAGGATGGCAGAAAAAGAATCTACTGGAAAATTTATAGGTTCATATGCCATCAATCCTTTTACAAATGAAAAAATTCCGATTTGGATTGGGGAGTATGTGCTGAAGGATTATGGAACTGGAGCCATCATGGCTGTACCTTCAGACGATGAAAGAGACAATGCTTTCGCCAAGAAATTTGGATTACCAATCGTGCAAGTAATTGATAAGACTGAACACCCGGATGCTGGCATGTCAGACAAGGTAGGCAAGATCATCAATTCGGGATTCATAAACGGAATGGAGGTAAAAGATGCCATCAAAGCAGTTTGCAAAAAGGTAGAAGAATTGAATATTGGAAGTGCGCATGTCAATTACAAAATGAGAGATGCCAATTTTAGTAGACAGAGATATTGGGGTGAACCATTTCCTATTGTATATAATCAAGATGGAGTATCAGAGGCATTGTCCATAGATCAACTTCCTCTCGAACTTCCTCACACTGAAGATTTCAAACCTGGCGCAGCTGGAAAATCGCCACTTGCTAGAATTGAAAGTTGGGTGACAACTGAGGATGGAAAAACAAGAGAAACAGATGTGATGCCAGGAGTGGCGGGTTCTTCTTGGTACTACTTGAGATATATGGACCCTCACAATGAGGATGCCTTAGTAGGTGAGAAAAATGTTAATTACTGGAAAGATGTGGATTTGTATGTTGGAGGTTCAGAACATGCCGTTGCCCATCTTATGTATGCTAGATTCTGGCATAAGTTCTTGTTCGATAAAGGTAGAGTTCCAACAAATGAACCATTTAAAAAGTTGATCAATCAGGGTATGATCCAAGGAGTTATTGAATTCATATACCTGATGAAAGAAAAAGAAAATGGTCAGTCCAAGTTTATCTGTACAAAATTGGCGGAGCAGAGAAATATAAGTATGGACCAACTTGCTAAGATCCCAGTCTTGATTGATTTTGTAAAAGACTATGGAAGTGAGAAATCTTACTTAAATATGGAGAGTATCAAGAACTTCATCAAGTACTACCCTTCATATGAAGATGCAATATTTGAATGCGGCAATGGAAGTTTTCATCAAGGGAAATTCACTCCTAATGGAGATGCAAGTGATACTCATTTGATTACGCATTCTGAGGTAGGTAAAATGTCCAAGTCTAAGTTGAATGTCATCAACCCAGATGATATCATCACTCAGTATGGCACAGATTGCTTTAGAATGTATGAAATGTTTCTTGGACCGATAGAGCAGTCAAAACCTTGGGACACCAATGGTATCGAAGGTGTTTCTAAGTTCTTGAAAAAATTCACTTCGCTTTATGTAAATGAGGAAGGACAATGGTTAGTCAATGACGAACCAGCATCAAAGGACGCACATAAGGTTTTGAACAAAACGATTCAAAAAATCGAGAAGGACATTATCAACTTCTCAATGAACACTGCGGTAAGTGCCTTCATGATTTGTGTAAATGATCTAAAAAAACTAAAAGTTCACAACAAAGAAATACTACAACCATTATTGATGATCATGGCTCCATTCGCACCTTTCTTAACGGATGAATTTTACAGTAGAATGGGAGGAACAGAATCTATTCACCATGGCGAGTTTCCTGTAGTCAATGAAGCGTACCTAAAAGAAGATAGCTTCACCTACCCTGTTTGTGTAATGGGTAAGAAAAGGGCCCTATTGGAAATGCCTTCAGGTGCATCTAAGGAAGAAATAGAAGAGGCAGCCAAAAATCTTCCAGAAATGGCGCGGTGGTTTGAAGACAAACAGATAGTTAAAACGATTGTTGTGCCACAAAAAATGGTAAATTTCGTTGTTAAATAAAAAGCAATTCTATGAAATCCCTGCAGCAGATGATTTTGCTCCTACTTTGTGCGTTTTCGCACAATATTTGGGCATTTCAGAGCTGTGAGATTCCACTTATAATAGAGTTAGATAATGCCACTTCAAGTTCAATTGATCTTGAGTGGATTGATTTTAACGACAATTCCCTCAATTTTGATTTTGAAATTATAGCTGATGATCAGAATCAAACTGGCATAGCTAGCATTACTGGAATCACAGGCTCTACTTTTACATTAACAGGATTAGAACCAGCAACTCCATATGAATTGTACATAAGAGCTCAATGTCCTGATGGCGAAAGCGAATGGAATGGCCCCTTTAATTTCAAGACCAATCTAACAGCTACATCTAATTGTGATTTAAACTTCATTCTATCTGATGATCAGTGCCCAGCAACTGATGCTTTCTTTTTTGAAAATGAGCTGCCAGGTGTTTTAGGAGAAAACTTATTTATTGAATCTGTAGAGATTGCCATCGAGCATAATTGGCCACCAGATCTAAAGCTTCAATTGGTATCACCAGCTGGTGTTAAGGTAGATCTTATTTCTAACCTTGGTATCAATAGTCAAAACTTAGGAGATCCTAGTATGCCATGTCAACAATCTTTGGTTTTTTCTGATCGAGCTTGTGAATACATAAGGGATGCCAGTTTTCCAATTAATGGTCTGTACGAACCAGAAGTCCCTTTGGAAATATTTTATGATGGAAGTGAAGGCTTAGGCAATTGGAGTTTGGAAATCTGTGATCGCGCAGATGGTGACATAGGTGTTTTAAAACAATTTAATATTAATTTTAGTCAGGGTGCTTGCTACCCTCCCGGCGAAATCTCACTTGCCAAAATAGGAGGTAATTTTATTTCATTAGAATGGAACAGTCCGTCTTGTGATGAACTAGAAGTAATCTATGGAATTGAACCATTTGATCCTGGCACTGCTTCTGTAGCTTATGTAGATTGCAATGATCAATTCTTTCGTATTAACAACCTAGTAGAAGATACAGATTATGTATTTTTCATTAATACAATTTGCTCACAGCTTACGTTTGAAAATGAATGTCCAATATATTTACATACAGAATGCGCCAATCCAAGTTTGGATTTGAACTTTGATAATCTAGAACTTTGTGAAGAATCTTGTGCAGAATTTTGTGATCTAGATAATGATTTTTGGTTTAATGCAACAAATGATGATGTAGACTGGTTGGTCAATTCTGGGAGAACTCCAACTTCTTTTACTGGACCAGAAGGAGATTTAAAGGGAAATGGCAATTATGTGTATGTAGATGCTGCATCTAGTACTTGTGGAGAATTTCTTTTTGCAAGTTTAGAATCGGAGTGCATAAATATCACAAGCAATGCGAGTGCCTGTGATCTTTCATTTTACTACTACATGTTTGGAGTTGATGTTGGAAAAATCGGACTTGATATTAGTCTCAACAATGGGCAAGATTGGACCAACCTGTGGAGTGTGGTAGGAGATCAAGGAAGACAATGGCGACAAACAGTCATTGACCTATCTGATTATGATGGACAGATTGGTATTTTTAGAATTTTTGCAGAAACAATAGGAGGTAATTTTGGAGACATTGCAGTAGATGAGATTAAACTTTACTCAAGTTTGCTCACACAATCCTTGGATGTATTCTATGAAGATCTCGATGGTGATGGTTATGGAAACGCCGACAAACCATTTCAATTTTGCGCTATTACTACCCCAGTTGGATTTTCTGATAATAATGAAGACTGCAACGATGATAATCCTTTGATTAATCCATCAATAAACGAAAGTCCTTGCAACCTGATTGATGATAATTGCGATGGGCAAGTTGATGAACTCAATAGCAATCCACTTGACTATTTAGGTAGTGAAGTTATGGAAGCCTCATGCAGTGGCAACAAAGATGCAATCATAGAAGTGTCAGTAGCTGGAGGAATTCCACCCTATGAATACCTATGGAGTGATGGTGAAACTTCTAATCCGAATATTAATGTCAACCCAGGCATTTTTCAATGTACGATTACAGACCAAGGAGGTTGCGTTTTAATAAGTGATTTCATTGTGGTTGAGGCGGAAAAAGAATTGATTTTCAACGTCATCAACATAAAAAATAGTGAATGTGAGAATGGAAGTCCAGAGGGCGCTGTTGGTATTAGCATTGAAGGAGGCACAGAGCCCTATCAATTTGGATGGAGCAATGGTGCTACTGTACAAAACCCCATCTTACTTGAGTCCGGAGAATATGTAGTGAGTATCACAGATGCCAACAATTGTTCCTTTATTTCTGATCCAATTTTTGTGGATAATAATGTGGATATAAATTCTGAAGTTTTGATTAATAAATCGACTTCATGCTTCGACTCTTCTGATGGAGAGCTTTTTGTTTCAGCGACGGGAGGAGAAGCACCTTACACCTATGAATGGTCAAATAATCAGATAGGAAATCAAGTACAAGATTTAGAAAGCGGATTCTATAGTTATACTGTGACTGATGCTAATGATTGTGCATTTGTTGTCGATTCAATATTCATTGATTCTCCGGAACAGTTGGATATCAGAGTTGATGCAATTGAATCAAATCTATGTAATACAGAAAACGA
>CALHKJ010000430.1 GCA_938033975.1 uncultured Saprospiraceae bacterium
TAAGGATGATAGGGGTTTTCATGATTCTTGAAGACTCGCTCCCTTTGGTCCTGGAGACTCGCTTCGTTGCACTTGCTGGGGACTCAAGACGCGCTTCGTTGCACTCGCTGGAGATTTGGTATCTCTTAGTTAAGAAATTTGATATCCGTTAAATCATTGGTAATTTGAACGTAGTGAAGCCTGAAATGAAGGTCTCATGAAATATTTAATCTACTCTCTAGATAAACTTGATTATAAGGATGATAGGGGTTTTCATGATTCTTGGAGACACGCTCCCTTTGGTCGCTGGAGACTCGCTTCGTTGCACTCGCTGGAGATTTGATAGCTGCTAGTCAAGAAATTTGATTTCCAGTAAATCATTCGTAACTGGAACGGAGTGAAGGCGGAAATGAAGGTCCCATGAAATAATTAATCTATCAATCAAACTGTTACAACCGAGCGCTTTTAAAATACTCTCGAATTAAGCTTGATTAAAAGGATGATAGGGATTTTCATGATTCTTGGAGACTCGCGCCCTTTGGTCGCTGGAGACTCGCTTCGTTGCACTCGCTGAAGATTTATGCAAGTACATACCAGAAATTTGAATTCAATTAAATCATTACTAATTTGAACGGAGTGAATCCTGAATAATGTCCCACGCTTGCGAAAGCAAGCTGTCCCCAGCCCAGCGAAGCGAAGCGTGTCCCCAGCGAAAGCGTGTCCCCAGCAACCAAAGGGCGCGTGTCACTTACGGAATGTGCCAAAAAAAAATGGGCAAATCCCAAAGGACCTACCCATCATTTATCATAACGAATTAGTGGAAATTATTTTCCTCCATCTAATTCATCTTGCCATTTTTGCAACTCATCCCACTTACCCGCTGCAGCAAGTTCTGCTTGCTTTGGCCAAGTTGTTGGGTCGTGCATTCTGTATCTGCTACCTGCTTCTTCTAGAAGAGCTTTGATTGTATCAACATCAGCTGATGCTACTTTTGCAAAAGTATCTAATCCTCCATTTGCCAATAACTCAGCAATTTTTGGACCTACACCTTCGATTTTCTTAAGATCATCAGGTGAATCACTTGCTACTGGTGCTGCTGCTTCTTCTGCAGGAGCTGCTTCCTCTACTGGAGCTGCTTCCTCTACTGGAGCTGCTTCTTCAGCTACAGGAGCTTCAGCTTCAACTACAGGTGCCGCTGCTTCTGCCGGTGCTTCAGCTACAGGTTCTGCTGCTTTTTCTGGCTCTGCTGCTTTTTCTGGCTTTGCTGCAGGAGTATCATCTCCAGACAACTGCGCTTTCAATTGAGAGAATGCTTCAAGCTCACCAAGTGTAGTCATCTCAACCTTTGAAGACGCTTTGTTGATTTGCTTTCTAGTTTCTTGCTTCTCTTTCTTTTCAGTTTCGATAACTTCTCCTTCTGCTTCTCTTCTGATATCATCAAGATATCTAAGGTGAGAAACAATGATTCTCTTATCGTCTCTATTGAATTCAATAACCTTCATTGTTAAAGTCTCTTCAACTTTAGCCATGCTGTTATCTTCTTTCTTCAAGTGCTTTGCTGGAGCAAATGCCTCTAAACCATATGGCATTTGTACGATAGCCCCTCTGTCATCTTTCTTTAATAGAGTTGCCTCGTGGTAAGATCCAACTGGGAATACTTTTTCGAATGTATCCCATGGATTCTCTTCCAACTGCTTATGTCCTAGAGAAAGCTTTCTGCTATTCATATCTACCTCCAAGATCTGAACATCAATTCTCTCTCCCACTTTTGTAAATTCTGATGGGTGTGAGAATCTCTTGATCCAACTTAGGTCAGAAATGTGAACCATTCCTCCAATTCCTGATTCTAATTCTACAAATACACCGTATGGAGTTAAGTTCTTAACCTCACCTGAGTGCTTAGAATCAATTGGGAATTTCGTTGCGATATCTTCCCATGGATCTTTGCTCAACTGCTTGATACTAAGAGACATTTTTCTCTCATCTCTATCAATTGTTACAACCTTAGAATCAAATTCTTGACCCAGTGTAAAGTACTCTCTAGCATTTACTGGTTGTGAACTCCAAGAAACTTCTGATACGTGAATCAATCCTTCTACTCCTGGGATGATTTCTAAGAACGCACCGTAGTCTTCGATGTTTACAATCTTTCCTTTAATCTGTGAACCGATGTTTACATCTGCAGGCAATACATCCCATGGGTGTGGTTGCAATTGCTTAAGACCCAATGAGATTCTTTTCTTGTCTTCATCAAAATCCAAAACAACAACATTCAACTTCTGGTTCAATTCTAACACCTCTTCTGGGTGGTTAATTCTACCCCATGAGATATCTGTGATGTAAAGAAGTCCATCAACACCTCCTAAGTCCATAAATGCACCGAAGTCTGTGATGTTCTTAACAATACCTTCAAGTACTTGACCTTTCTCAAGACCAACAATGATTGCTTCTCTTTGCTCAGCAAGATCGCTTTCAATTAAGGCTTTGTGTGATACTACTGCATTCTTAATCTTCTCGTTGATCTTAACAACTTTGAATTCCATTGTTTTACCAACGTAAGAATCGTAATCAGTAATCGGCTTGATGTCAATTTGTGATCCAGGTAAGAAAGTTTCCAATCCTCCAGCATCTACAATTAGACCACCTTTTGTTTTTGAAATAATGATACCTTTTATAATAGTACCATTCTCATAAGAATCAACCAACATTTCCCAAGCTCTAAGCAATTTCGCTTTTCTTCTTGAAAGAACAAGGTGACCCTTTTCATCTTCTTTGTTTTCAACATAAACATCAACCATGTCTCCAACCTTCAATTCAGAATCCATTCCTCTGAATTCTGAAAGTGGTACTAAACCATCAGCTTTGTAGTTGATATCTAAAATTACATCTCCACCATTAATAGAAGAAACTTTACCTTGTACGATTTCATACTCAGCCAATGCACTGAAAGTTTCATCGTAGTTTTTTAGCTGCGCTTCTCTTTCACTTTCTGTATAGTGAACAGTGTTTCTGTTTGAAATAGTCCAATCGAAATCGTCGTGAGCGCCTCTTGATGTTTCATCATCCCAAGTATCCTTAGGATCTTTCTTAGGTGCTTCTTCTTGTTTTGCGGCTGGAGCAGCTTCGGTTGCTGTCTCAGTTACAGTTTCAGTAACAGTTTCTTGAACTTCTTGTGCGGCGTTCTCTACGGATTTGCCGTCTTCTACAGGATTCTTGTCGTCTGACATAGTTAGAATCAGGTTTGTATCATGATATATGTGTTATCATGAGTGGTTAAAAAATAATTAGAGCGCGAAATTAAACATTTTATTGATAAAATGCAGCTTAAGTCCTAATAATCAAGCAGTTAATTTACTTCTGCCATTTATAATTCTACATATTTTGATTTTGCATTACTATAGATTTTTAAAATTATCTATTATTGTTTTAGTCTAAACAAATAGAATAAGTAGAAATGGAAAATAAACCCTGGTTGGCTAATTACCCTGCTGGTATCCCAGCAAACATAAATGTTGAAGAATATTCAACTCTTTTGGAGTTCGTATTAGAATCATTTGACAAGTATAAAAATCGAGTTGCCTATGAGAATTTTGGCAAAAAAATGAAATATGGCGAGCTTGATAAGCAAAGTACAGCCTTTGCTGGATATTTAGCCTCAAGAGGGTTGAAGCCTGGCTCCAAGATCGCTTTAATGATGCCCAATTTACTCCAGTACCCTATTGCCCTATTTGGTGCTCTTAAAGCTGGGTTGATTGTAGTGAATACCAATCCTCTTTATACTCCTAGAGAAATGGAGCATCAGTTTAAAGATAGTGATGTAGATGCCATCGTAATTGCTGAAAATTTTGCGCACAACCTTGAAAAAATCATTGACAAATTAGATATCGGTGTTATCATCACCACTTCTATAGGTGAGTTACTTGGAGCGATGAAAGGTAGCATGATAAACTTTGTAATCAAAAAAGTCAAAAGAGGGGTACCTAAGTATAACCTAAAAAATACGGTCAACTTCAAGACTGCACTTTCTGAAGGCAAGAAATTTGAGTTGCCTCAAATAAAAGGTAGACCTGATGATGTAATACTACATCAATACACAGGAGGTACAACCGGTGTATCCAAAGGTGCCATGCTTACCAACAAAAACATGATTGCTAATATGCTGCAAATGAAGCATTGGATGAATGGAGAATTGGGATCTGAAAATGAGATAGCTCTCTCTCCACTACCGATGTATCACATATTTGCTTTCTCATTAAATTCATTGGCTCTTATGGCATTGGGATGCACTACAGTTTTAGTTACTAATCCAAGAGACTTAAAATCAGTGGCAAAAGAATTTACCAGAAATAAGATTACAATCATGTCTGGTATCAATACACTATTCAATGCCTTACTAAATAATGAAAAATTCAAGTCTCAAGATTTTTCACATTTAAAGGTCACAGTTGGTGGAGGTATGGCAGTACAGGTCTCAGTAGCGGAAGAATGGAAAAAGGTGACAGGAGTAACGCTTACAGAAGGTTATGGAATGACAGAAGCCTCTCCTGTTGTATCCGTCAATCCTATTGACGGAAATGCCCAATTAGGAACAATCGGATTACCTGTTCCGTCAACGGACATAAAAATAATTGATGATAACGGGAATGCACTTACTGAGTTTGGTAGTGTAGGGGAATTGCTGGTAAAAGGACCACAAGTTATGAGAGGCTACTATAAAAGGCCAGAAGAAACTGCCAAAACGATTGTAGATGGATGGCTACACACAGGTGACATTGCAACCATGAAAGAAGATGGTTTCCTCAAGATTGTCGACCGTAAAAAGGATATGATCTTGGTTTCAGGATTCAATGTTTATCCAAATGAAATAGAAGAAGTAATAGCAGCACATCCAAAAGTTTCAGAAGTAGCAGCTGTGGGAAAACCAGATGATAAGTCTGGAGAAGTCGTAAGAGTTTGTGTAGTCAAAAAAGATAAGTCCCTTTCAGAAAGAGAATTGATAGAATACTGTCGAGAAAACTTAACTGGATATAAGGTTCCAAAAGTTGTTGACTTCATGAAAGAACTTCCTAAAAGCAATGTTGGTAAAATCTTACGGAAAGAATTAAGATAATTTCAGAAAGAATAGAACATGTCCATAAAACAATACTTCCTAATCCTGATTTTATTTTCAGGTTCAATTTTACATGCTCAGACTACTCAAAATGTAAGAGGTCTGATCGTGGACAAAGAATCACAATTTCCTCTAATCGGAGTTAATGTTGTCATTGGAGAATCTGGCCAACTGGGCACAAGTTCTGATATAGATGGTTCTTTTAAAGTTACTGGCGTTCCTCTTGGTAGACAAACAATCAAATTTAGCTACCTAGGTTTTGAAGATGTTATTCTCTCAGATGTCATCATCAATGCTGGTAAAGAAACCATCTTGAATATTGAAATGGAAGAATCCATAGTTGAAATTCAAGAAGTTGTCATATCCGCAAGAAGAAATGGAGATGTAGCCAACGAAATGGCTACCGTAAGTGCTAGAGAGTTTTCAGTCCAAGAAACAAATAGATATGCAGGTAGTAGAGGCGAACCAGCTAGGATGGCATCCAACTTTGCTGGCGTGCAAGGAGCTGATGATTCTCGAAATGATGTTGTCATTAGAGGTAATACTCCTGCTGGGGTACTCTGGAGATTAGATGGTGTAAATATTCCAAATCCAAACCACTTTACCATCCCAGGAACAGGAGGTGGGTCCGTTACAATCCTAAACAATAAATTTCTTAAAAATTCTGATTTCTTTACAGGTGCTTTCCCATCTGAATATGCCAATGGAATTGCAGGGGTCTTTGACTTAAAAATGAGAAACGGAAACAATGAGAATCATGAATTTAGTGGACAACTAGGTTTTCTAGGAACAGAATTGATGGCTGAAGGTCCCTTGTCAAAATCTTCAAAATCATCATATTTAGCTACCTACAGATACTCAAGCTTACAATTGTTTACAGGACTTGGAATTGATGTGGGAACGAATGCTATACCAAAATATCAAGATGCATCTTTCAGAATAAACTTTCCAAGAAAAAATGGTGGTAACATCGCCTTATTTGGAATTGGAGGATTCAGTGATATTGATATTTTAATAAGTGAGGAAGAGGCTCCAAGTACTGAAACATTGATTTATGGCTCGAATGATAGAGATCAATATTTTGGAAGTAGAATGGGAATACTTGGCGCTACTTATTCTCAACCTCTTGACCAAGATAGCTACATCAAGGCAACTGTGGCAGCTTCAAATTCTCAAGTAACAGCCTACCACGAGTACATAGATAGAACAGTGCAAAATGGCCTATTTGTTCTGAATGACAAAATTCCAATTTTAGATTATGTTTTCAATGAAAACAAATATTCAGCTTACTTCAATTATGTAAAGAAGTTGAGCAAAAAAACCAGTCTAAAAATGGGACTCAATATTGACCTATTGGATGTAGACTATCAAGATCGTGGTAAGTCAATCAATATTGATTTATCAAATCCAGGTGAAGTGACATTTGGAGAATGGAGAAAAAGGTGGGAAGCAAAAGACCTTATCCCAATGGTTCAACCATTCATTCAAGCCAAGTTTAGGCTTAATGAAAAGTTGTCTATGGTGGCTGGTGCAACTGCTTTATATTTTGGAATCAATGACAAGAGTCTCTCCCCATTCGAACCAAGACTTGGACTGGCTTACGAACTAGATGAAAAACAAAAATTAGGTTTAGGTCTTGGATTGCATTCTCAAATTCAAGCACCATATCTATATTATTACGGTGCTCAAACAGATAACGCTGGCACACCTATTCCAGAAAATCTGGATAATATTGGATTGGTGAAAAGTATACATGTCGTTGGCTCATATGATCGACTATTGGGTGCAGTAAGTAGACTGAAAGCAGAAGTGTATTATCAACATTTATATGACCTTCCAGTAGCTGCTTCTGGTAGCTCATTTTCTTTGATTAATTCCGGAGCTGGGTTCTCTAGATTTTTTCCCGAAGAACTCACCATCGGCGGTAATGGCAGAAACTATGGTGTAGAATTAACCATCGAAAGATTCTTTACAAAGGGATATTATTTTCTAATCACTGGGTCATTATTTGATTCAAAATATAGAACACTTGAAAACGTTTGGCGCAATACATCTTTCAATGGAAGATATGCCATCAATGGTTTGATAGCTAGAGAATGGGTTTTCAAAAAAGGATCAAGTTTCAATATTGGTACAAAGATTACAAGTGTTGGAGGTGGTTGGTATGGCCAAATTGATACGGAACAATCTCAATTGCAACAAGACGTTATATATGAAGATGCAACAGTCAATACCATAAAGTTCAGACCTTATTTTAGACAAGATCTTAAACTTGCTTATAAGATCAATACAAAGAAAATCACACACGAAATCGCAATCGATATTGTAAATGTATATGACACAGAAAATATTCTGAAAAAGACCTTTGCTCCTGATCATCCGCAAGGACCAGTAGTTGATGAATTTCAATTGGGTCGATTGCCATTATTTTATTATCGCATCGATTTTTAGTTTTAGCATGAAAGTCTATAAACTTTAACAAACATTAAAAGTATTTCATTCTTATATTTGAGTAAAAAATAATTAATCATGAGTAAAATAAACTTAGCTATCATTAGTCTACTTTCAATATTAGCAATCACAGCTTGCGACCCTGATGATGATCCCATAGATCTTTGTTCTACAGACAATGTTACTTATACCAATGCAGTGAAATCAATTCTTGATAATTCTTGTGCCCAATCAGGATGCCATAGTGCTGATTCCGCAGCAACGATAGGTAGTCTTGCAAACTATTCAGATGCCGTTGATTTCGTAGGACAAGGAAGAATATTAGGTGCTATTAATCATGAAGAAAATTTTAAACCAATGCCTTATCCAGCTGGATCAGCTCAAATGCCAGGATGTGATATAAACATCATCACAGCTTGGATAAATGATGGTACTCCAGAATAAATAAAAACATTTGCCGAAAGGCTAAAAAATAAATCAAAGGGAAGTCAATTTTATTGGCTTCTCTTTTTTTGTGTCAAACTCAAATCAATCTAGGTGATTTTCAAAAGATGTATTTACCTTTAAAACCTAGATGTCCGATATTCTCACAACTGAAAAATCTGGGCTAAGCTCAAAGAGTTTTAGTCCAGAAAAAATACTAATCTATAGTACACTTTGTTTGCTATTAGGTAGAGCTTGGCAGCTTGCATTTTGGGAGGTACCATTGGGGAATAATCAGGTCCGTATTTTTATCGGAATCTTGTTTTCAAGCAGTTTCTTCCTACTCCTTTTCTACAAAAAAAGAACAGCTCTACTCAAATGGACGCTTATAACTTCTGGAGTAATTCTAATCTTTCTATCTATTTGTTTTTGGAAAGAAAAAAATTACCAAATAGGGCAACTCATTGAGTATAGCAGTCAAGCACTCAGTCCTTTCTTAATAATTTTTATCCTATTTAAGAAGTCTGATTTCCATCATTTGGTTTTCCCGATTAAGATAGCTATTGCCTTAACTTTTATTGGCCATG
>CALHKJ010000431.1 GCA_938033975.1 uncultured Saprospiraceae bacterium
AGAACAGTACCAATGCAGATGTATGAAGCACAACATGAGCAAGGCGCAAAGCAGCTTTTTGGAGGAACTCATACAATCCCAGCTGGTCAAACCGGAATGCAGGATATAGAAGATGCCATTGACATCCTATATAATCATAGCAATGTTGGACCTTTCATGGCAAGACGATTAATCCAAAGGTTGATAAAATCTAATCCTAGCCCAGACTATATAAAACGAGTAGCTACTGTATTCAACAACAATGGTCAAGGTGTAAGAGGTGATATGTACGCTGTTTTCAAAGCAATTCTGTTAGATCCTGAAGCAAGAACATGTGACGCTTTGGAAGTAAATAATCCTGGTCGTCTTAGAGAACCAGTGATGAGACTTACTTCCCTTTTAAAAGCATTTCCACTTGATAATATTGGAAACAATTATTGGGAAGCTGGAGTACAACTTAATAATCATTTAGGACAACAAACTCTAGCCTCTCCTACTGTATTTAATTTCTACTTGCCTGACTACCAACCAAACGGACCTATTGGAGATGCCAACTTAGTGGCTCCAGAATTTCAAATCTACAATACACAAACATCTATTGGTTATATAAATAAGATAAATGATTGGACTAACTGGGATTTCATACTTAATGATTGGGAAGATAATGACATTGTAGGAGAAAGTGGTGTAAGCCTAAGCAACACTCACTTAAGTAATAGAATACAAAATGAGGGGGTTGAAAAATTCCTGAATGACATAGATATAATTTTAGGACTTGGACAAGTAACAGATGATACAAGATCAGTAATTAGGCAAGGAGCAGATGACCTTAATTGGAATGATTTAAATGATGCTCTTATTATGATTTACATCCTAATGATTTCCCCAGACTACACCATTCAAAAGTAAAACCATGAACAAAAAATACTACAACAAAATATCGAGACGTAAATTTTTAGGCCAAGCAAGTTGTGCTGCAATTGGTTCTACTACCTTGTTCTCAACCCTACTCGACCTTAAAAAAATAAATGCAGCAACTGCAGCATCAAGTAATATTTTAGATGGGAGCTACAAGGCCTTGGTTTGCATCATGCAAGGAGGTGGTAATGATTCATTTAATATGCTTATTCCAACTGGATCAAATGCCTATTCAGATTACGCTACTACCCGCTCAAATCTAGCCATACCACTCAATGACATTTTACCATTGAATGGAACCAACTTAGGCCTTCACCCTTCCATGACTGGCGTTCAAAGCTTATACAATCAGAATAAATTATCCTTTATTTCAAATATTGGAACACTGATTCAGCCGATTACAAAGCAGCAATATTATGATGAATCAGTAGATATTCCGCTAGGTCTTTTTTCTCATGCAGACCAAGCTCAACAATGGCAGACCTCTATCCCGCATGATAGAACAGCCTTAGGTTGGGGAGGAAAAACGGCTGACCTTCTTCAATCAATGAATAACAACTCTAACATCTCAATGAATATTTCCTTGGCCGGCACCAATACTTTTCAAAAAGGAGCAGATACTGTAGAATATGTGATCGATGCTTATGATGGAGCAATTGGAATCCAAGGATACAATGGGCCAAATGCATTACATCAGGTAATCACTGGTTCTGTTGATCATTTTATTGATCAGGCATATACTGACATTTACAAAAAGACTTATGTCGATGTTATAAAAGTTGCAAGAGATTCGGAAGCAGAATTTTCTGCAGCGATAGATGGCGTCTCTACCTTCAATACACAATTTTCTGACAATGATGTTTCTCAATCCATGCATATGATTGCAAAAACCATTGCAGCAAGAAACACACTAAATGTCAACCGACAAATATTTTTTGTAGAATTTGGGGGCTGGGATCATCATGACGAGGTACTTGATAGCCAAAATGAGATGTTGGCCGTACTAAGTGACGCTATGAAAGAGTTTAGTGATGCTATGGCTGAGATTGGAACAGATGATTGTGTTTCAACTTTTACGATGTCCGAATTCTCAAGAACCTTAACGTCCAATGGAAATGGAACAGACCATGCCTGGGGCGGAAATGTTATGGCAATGGGTGGACCAGTAAATGGCGGAAACATTTATGGCAATTACCCTTCACTAGAACTTAATAACTCTATCGAGGTAGGCGGCGGTGTACTAATCCCTCAACTATCTTGCGATGAATATTTTGCAGAATTAGCTATGTGGTTTGGTGTCAACAATTCTGATCTTGCTGATATTTTTCCAAACCTTGGAAATTTCTATAGCATTGGATCATCTAACCCTCCTATTGGCTTCTTAAATATTTAAAAATGAAAACAACAAAATATATAATCGGATTGATGTTGGTATTTATTATTTCAGAAATAAATGGCCAATGCTTTTTAGATAGACACGATACTTCAAAACAAAGTGCATGGGAGTCTTGTTCTCCAAGTACCAACCCAAATCCAGCTAGAGGTACAGGCCATTGGTTAATGTATGACCTGGGAGCAAACTACGAGATTGGGCAATTACATTTTTGGAATTACAACTATCCTGGTGAAACCAACAAAGGTGTTCAAGATGTCATAATAGACTACAGAATAAGTACTACAGGATGGCTAGGTGGAATCAATCATACCATTTCAGAAGCCGATGCAAGTGCATTTTATGAAGGAGAAGTAGGTCCTCAGTTGGGTGGAGCAAAT
>CALHKJ010000432.1 GCA_938033975.1 uncultured Saprospiraceae bacterium
CTATGCCCAAGATACCAGTGACGTAAATCTAAATCCACAAATATTACTTGAAAAAATAGTAGCGGATAAATCAATTAATATTCCCATTGAGCATATTGCTGCCAAGTTTCATTTAACCTTAGTCGAATGGATTAAATTAGTTGCCATATCACAATCATGTAAAAAACTAGGTTTTAGTGGTGGAGTATTTCAAAATAGTCTTTTGGTTGACCTTATAATAATCTGTTTGGGTGAGGAATATGAACTAATATTTCATGAAGACTTATCCCCTAATGATGAGAACATTGCCTTTGGCCAATTGGTATATGCTTCGATTAGAAAATAATTTCTAAATCCTATGGCCGTTCTCCTTAAAAAATCCCTAACTTAAGGTAAAATCGTAAAGGTGAAACATGTCAATGAATACAGAGATGAGGACCTTGCCCAAAGTTATCTCAAACAAATAAAAGAGCTTACTACCCAACCATGGAATATTATGGAAGTCTGTGGTGGGCAAACTCACAGTTTGGTAAAAAATGGTATCATCGATTTACTTCCTGATGAAGTTAATATGATCCATGGACCAGGTTGTCCTGTATGCGTAACACCAATTCACATTATTGATAAGGCAATTCATTTAGCAGAAGAGAAAAATGTAATTCTTTGCTCTTATGGTGATATGCTGAGAGTACCTGGGGCTTCTAAAAGTCTATTGGACTCAAAGGCAGATAATGCAGATATTAGAATTTTATACTCCCCATTGGAAGCAGTGCAAATTGCACAGAAAAACCCAGATCGCGAAGTAGTCTTTTTTGCGGTAGGTTTTGAAACTACCGCTCCCGCAAATGCCATGTCTGTTGTGCAAGCACATCAGCTTGGAGTAAAAAATTATTCAATTCTAACTTCACATGTTTTGGTACCTCCAGCTATTGAAGCAGTTATGGATGATGAAGAAAGTAATATTAATGCCTTCTTAGCTGCTGGGCATGTTTGCACTATTATGGGTACCTCTGAATATGGACCAATCGTAGATAAATACAAAATTCCAATTGTTGTAACTGGGTTTGAACCAGTTGACCTTTTGCAGGGTATATACATGACTGTAAAACAGCTAGAAGAAGGTCGCTCAGAACTTGAAAATCAATATAGTAGAGTTGTCAAAACCGATGGCAATCAAAATGCAATCAAAATCATTAAGGAAGTTTTTAATGTTGATAACAGAGTATGGAGAGGTATCGGAAATATCCCTAAAAGTGGATATGAAGTAAATGAAAAATATGCAAGCTATGATGCCAATGTAAAATTTGACGTATCAATAGCTGACACACCAGAAAATGAAGATTGTATAGCAGGAGATGTTCTAAAAGGAATTAAAAAACCACAAGAATGCTCTCAATTTGGAAAGAAATGTAAACCAGAGTTTCCACTAGGTGCTCCAATGGTTAGTTCAGAAGGAGCCTGTGCAGCTTATTATCATTTTCATTTAGCAATGGATCGTGTAGCGCAATAAAACTAACTTAATCAAGTATCTTGACTGATAATAAAAAAATGCAACTCTCTTGTCCAATGCCAAAACTAGATTTTGACAAAATCACATTGGGGCATGGAGGTGGAGGTTCTTTAACCAACAAATTATTAGAGTCTGGAGTTTTTGATTTGCTCAGCAATCCACATTTGGACCAACATCATGATGGAGCAATTTTAGAACTTAAAGGTCAAGTAGCATTTTCAACTGATAGCTTTGTAGTCTCACCAATATTCTTTCCAGGTGGTGACATTGGAGAATTGGCAGTTAATGGAACAGTAAATGATTTAGCAATGTGCGGAGCAAAGCCTCAATATCTTTCTTTAAGCTTTATTATTGAAGAAGGTTTGTTGATGACTGAGTTTTGGCAAGTATTGGTCTCCATAAAGAATGCATGTGAAAAAGCCAATGTACAAGTAGTAACCGGAGATACAAAAGTGGTTGAAAGAGGGAAAGGCGATCAGCTGTTCATTAACACTACTGGTATAGGTCAAATTCTTCCTTCTGCAAATATATCTATGCAGCGTGTCAATGAAGGTGATATCATTATTGTCTCCGACGTAATAGCTTCTCACGGAATTGCAATTATGTCGATCCGAGAAGGGCTTGAATTTGAATCTGATATCAAAAGTGACACACGTCCACTAAACGGAATTATTGAATCTTTAATTTCAGAATTTGAAGATGGTATTCATTTACTAAAAGATCCGACAAGAGGAGGATTAGCATCAGTATTGAACGAAGTAGCCAGAGATACTCGTTTTGGAGTTTATTTAGAAGAGAAAAGTCTTCCAATTGATGAACAAGTAAAAGGTGCATGTGAAATTCTTGGACTAGATCCATTGTATGTTGCCAATGAAGGAATATTTATAACTGTTGTAAATTCTGATATTGCAGAATCTGTTGTGGAGCATCTTCGTAAAAATTCCAACACCAAAAATGCAGCCATCATTGGAGAAGTGGTACAAGACCACCCTACTCAAGTAGTGATAAAAAGTAAAATTGGTGGAAGAAGAGTTGTCAACATGATTGTAGGAGAACAATTACCAAGAATATGCTAAGGCCCAAGATAACTACAAAGGAAAGAATAATTGAAGCAAGCATAAAGTTGTTCAATTTGAATGGACTTGTAAATGTACGACTTCAACATATAGCCGATGAGGCAGGTATTAGTGTGGGTAATTTAGCATATCATTATTATAGTAAGGAAGCGATAATGATCAAAATCGTGGATCAACTCACTGAGTTAATTGATCCGATTATTGATGAGGAAAAGGAATTTCCAGGCTTGATGGATTTTGATACTCAGCTTGCTAAATTCTATCATTTCTTAATGAAGTATTCTTTCTTTTTTATTGACCTCTTGGAGATTAAAAGAAACTATCCTAAATTATATGAAAAGCGTAAATTAATAACGGAACATATTTCAGAGCAAATTCATCATTGGTTAATTCAGAATGAAAAGAATGGGATTCTTATTAAAGAATTAAGACCAGACCACTATAGAATTCTTGCACATACAACTTGGATGATTATCACGTTTTATTTAACAAAACCAGTTGATCATGGTAGTCCAGAAGATAGTGAACGTGTATTCAAAGAAGTTGTTTGGAGCCAAATTTTACCTCATTTTACAAAAGCTGGAAGGTTGGAGTTTGATCTACTAATAGAACGACTACTTGATTCGTTTACTCCAGAGATGAACGATTAATAAATTGAAGAAAAACATACGTGCAAAAGACTAAAAAAAAGATTCTCAATAAGGCCCTAACCCTCTTTAATGAAAAAGGACTGCCAAATGTAAAATTGCAAAACATCGCCGATGCCTGTGATATCAGCGTTGGCAATTTGGCTTATCATTTTAAATTCAAAGAAGATCTTATTATTACAATTGCAGATCAGATAAGTGCAGAACTATCGCCGATTTTTGCTGAAGATAATGAATTCCCTTCCCTATTAGATTTTGACAACCAATTATCTATTTATCATTCCCTGATCAATAAATATGTATTCTTTTTTCTGGATGTTGTGGAACTCGAAAGAACATTACCAGCAATTCACAAACAAAGGGTTTTGAATATTGACATGATGATTGATCAAATTCATCAATGGATCATTAAGAATGTGGACAAAGGAGTATTTAAAAAAGAAATTCACTTTGATCAATATACTCATACAGCTCATGCGATCTGGATGCTGATTTCTTTCTGGATGACCAAAAAGAAAGTACTTTCAAAAAGTGATATGGATCAAGAACATTTCAAAATAGTAGTTTGGAATCAACTACTATCAAATTTTACGGAAGTAGGATTAATGGAATATGAGGCAATGATCTTACCTCAGTTGAGAACATTTGAGGAAGCTATCTTTAAATAAAAACTACCTCTCTTCAACGGGACCCAATTCCAGCAATTCATCCAAGTCTCCAGTGCCTTCTAAAAAACTAAGTGTCTTTTTGGCTTCTTCCTCATCTATGACGCTTACTGCTACTCCAACATGCACGAGTACATGATCGCCAACACCAGCTTCTGGCACTAAGCTTAAATTTATCTTTTTGGTGACTCCACTGAAAGAAACTTTGCCGATTTGAAAGACACTTTCCTCAACATCAATGATTTCTAAAATCTTACCTGGAATTGCTAAACACATAATACTAGATTAATGATTTTACAAATTTCTCAATTGCTTTTACTGCCGACGAATTTTCATCGAAGTCCATAATTGACATTCCTTTTAAATCAGCGGCAGAAATATTTTCATCAAATGGTACCATCACCGCAATTGGAAGATTAATCTTTTTACAATATTCTTTGATAGCATCTGCTTCTTCTTCGTTTCTCACTTTATTGGCAATGGCGGCAACTTCCTTAATTCCCAAATCTCTTGCCATGTCAGCAAATCTTCCTGCTGCTTCAAGTGACCTATAGTAAGGTTCTAAAACTGTGTACATTCTATCAACATGTTGAGAAGTTCCTCTCTTCATATGTTCTAGTGAAGCCTCTGTATCTACAACCATTGCGGCGTTGAATTCAGAAGTCAATGCAGAATGAATCAATTCTCTCACTACTGTATGCGATCCACACATGCATCCTGTTCCTGCTTGCTCAGGTTTCCCAACTATAAGTAAGGTAACCCCATCCGGTGCATCTTGTCCATAAGTATCTATGATCTCATCAAATGGCATCTTTACTTGAAACTTCCAACTTTCACCTTCTTCAACTCTTTCAATTATATCCGTGCTCAATGATTTTTGAGGTGGCTTATCTTTATCTATACCAAGCACTACGGAAAGATTTGGATTAGGGTCTCCATCGATTGCCAAAACTTTTTCTCCTTGTTTTGCAATTACTCTGCATATTGTACCACTGATGGTTGTCTTCCCTACTCCACCTTTTCCTGCTATAGCTATTTTCACTTTTGTTTATTTTTTATTTAGCAACTGAGGCCCAATCCAAACCTTCAGGTCTAGCAAAGAAAGCTTCATCAATTTGATTATTAAATGATACATCAGAATAAGTATACTCATCCATGATCTGCCCATTCCCCCAATATCTTGTCCACTTATGGCTGAAAGTTATTCCGTCTACAGTCTTATGATCTGACCAATAAATTTCTTCCGGTCTGTAGGTACCAAAATCTGACTTATTATAATATTCCATTTTGTGGATGAGTTTGGTTTCTGGATTAACCATAAATCTCCATTTGTCTTTTCCTACAGTCGGAATATATGAAACATCAAGAATAAGAGGATCATCACTTAGATCGATGTTTTCAAGAGGATTCCAATCCAAAATAGCAAACACTGAAGTGTTGTTTACTTCAGGTTTAACCCCATAATCTGTTAATTTAAATGGCATCGAAAATTTAAAAAACGCCATCTTTGAAGCACAGCTAGGCTGACACCATTTTGAATCACACATCATACCCAAATCACCAGATGTTCGTTTTGGATCAGATGGTAAAGATTCTTTAGTTGCCCAAAAGCCTTCCTTATCTTCACTTATGATAACCTCTTTGCCATCTTTGTCTGTGGCTTTAACCATGAGCTTCAAACCATCATCTGTTTTACGAAAATAAAAAGTCTCTACTTGCTGTGACAACTTATCACCTGCTTGATCAAATACATTTTGTGTTCTAGTAAATTGACCAGACTTAATATTATTCCAAGCTTCAATTCCTCCAGCAGAATCAACCATTTCTGAAACTAGTTCGAGGCCTGATGGAGCGCGTAGATAGT